>NZ_BAAHBM010000012.1:0-65248 GCF_054776675.1 Angustibacter aerolatus | reverse complement strand
CGGTGCTCACCGCACGGGCGGTGCGCGCGGCCGCCGGTGTCGCGCTCGCGGGGCGCGCCGGCGCCGAGGAGCTGGCCGCGCTGCTGTACCGCGCCGGGTCGGCGCCGGTGACCGAGCGGTGGGTGCGGCTGTGGCACCCCTCGCACGTCGAGCTGGCGATGCGCGACGCCGTGCGGTCGGCCGGCCTCGACGAGCGCTACCGCCGGCACGGCACCCCGCACTGGCACGCCATGGAGCGAGCCGACCTCGCCTGGACCGGGCGGGACGCGTTGCGGCACAAGGTCTACGTCAGCCCGGAGCCCGGGGAGCTCTTCGCCGCGCTGCACGCCGTGCTGGCCGCCGCCGTCGCCCTCGACGTGCCGGCGCTGAAGGTCGGCGCCACCACGCAGGGGGTGCTGCGGCCCGACGCGATCGTGCTCTACCACCGCTCTCCGGAGCACGCCCAGCAGGTCGCCGAGCGGATCGCCGCGGACGTCGACGGCCTGGCGGCGCGCGGCGTCCCCTTCACCGGTCAGGTCGGGCGCACCGGCGCGGTCTCGCGCGGCACCGACCCCTCGCACGGCTCGTGGCGCTCGGCGGTGACGACGGCGGTGGCCACGGCGGTGCTGCACGCCGCCCGCAGCGAGCGGACCGCTCGCGCCGGGTCGGCCGACCAGACGCACGGCGCCGTCGAGGCCGTCGTGGCGCGCACGCTGTCGACCATCGCCTCGTTCGGGCTCGACGTCACCACCTGGTGGCCGCCGCTGCGCGTGCCCCGCCGCCTCGAGGGACGCCGGAGCGCCGCGTGAGCACCCTCGTCGGGGCGGCGCACCGGCGGCACCGGCTGCCGGCCGACGTCGAGCTGGTGCCGGTCGACGACGAGCTGGCCGGCGAGGGGTTGTCATCGGGCGAGGTCGTGGTGCTGCGCGCGGGCTCGCGGGTGCGGCCCAAGGTGGTGCCGGTGGCGGCGCTGCCGCTGCTGGAGCGGCTGCGCACCCCCGGCACCCTCGCCGACGCGGTGGCCGACGTCGGGCGCACGACGGGCACCGACCCCTCGGCGCAGCCCGACGACGCGTTCGAGCTGCTCGTCGCGCTGGCCCGCAACGACCTGCTCGCCGTCGAGGGCAGCGAGGCGGCGCGCGCGAACGCGCCGCGGCACCGGGCCGGCGAGCGGTGCGGCCCCGCCGAGCTGCTCGACCCGGTGCGCTGCCTGCACGACGGCGAGGTGTGGCGGGCCCGGCACGTCGCGCCCGGCACCGACCCGAGCCGTGACGGCTCGCTCGCGGTGAAGTGGGTGCACGCCGGGCTGGTCGGCTCGTCCCTGCTGGCCCGCGAGGCCACGGTGCTGCGGGAGCTGCGCGAGCGGGCGCCGGGGCTGGCACCGGTGCTGCGCTGGTGCCGGCTCGAGCGCCTGACGGCGGCCGACGACCCGGGCGCGGCGAGCGGGGCGCTGGCGACGGACTGGCTGCCGGGTGCGCCGCCCGACCAGGTGGCCTGGCGGCTGCAGGCGGCGGGCGGTCCGCTGGCCCGGCTGCAGGTGCGGCGGCTCGTCGTCGCCGTCGCCCGCGCCTACGCCCGGCTGCACGCGGCCGGCGTCGTGCACGCCGACGTGCACCCCGGCAACGTCCGCGTCGAACCGGACGGGTGCGGGTGGCGGGTGCGGCTGCTCGACCTCGGCCTGGCTCGCCTGGACGACGGCGCCTGGGGCACCGCACCGCGAGCTGCTGGCGGCGAGTACCTCGACCCCGAGGCCGCGCGGGCGCTGCTGTCGGGCGAGCCGGTGCCGCAGGCCGACGCCTGTTCGGAGCAGCACGCGGTGGCCGCCCTCGCGTGGCGGCTGCTCACCTGCGGCCCGGCGATCCCCGAGCGGGCCGACCGGCGCGGGTTCCTGGCCGACGTGGCCATGGGCGAGCGGCCGGTGCTGGCCGACTGCGGCGCGCCGCCGTGGCCGACCGGCGAGGCCGCGCTGCGCCGGGCCCTCTCACCCGACCCGGCGCTGCGGTACCCCGGGCTCTACGCCCTCGCCAGCGCGCTGGAGGCCGGGCTGCACGAGGCGCTGCACGACCCGCTCGTGGCCGACGCCGGTGACGGCCTCGCTGGCGCCGGTCGGCGCCTCAGTCCTCGCCGCTGAGCACGTCGTGCGTGCCCGGCCGGTGCTCGTCCTCGTGCGGGACGTCGGTCGTCGGGTCGCTCGGGCTGAGCAGCCGCTCGAGCAGCGCGCCCTCGACGCGGCGGAACAGCCGCCGCTCGCGGTGCCGGTCGAGCACGGCGACCTCCAGCTGCTCCGGCCCGAGCTCGCGGGGGTCGCCCCCGGCCGGGTCGGCCGCGAGCAGCTCGACCGCCAGGGCCAGCGCCTCGCCGAGGGTCAGGTCGGCGCGCCAGCGCTCGCTCAGCGCCGTGGCGATCGGCTCGGCCGCGCCGCCCATCGCGACGAAGCCCTGCTCGTCGGCGACCGACCCGTCGTACGTGAGCCGGTAGATCTGGTCGCGATCGGGCACGCTGCCGACCTCGGCCACCACGATCTCGACCTCGTACGGCTTCGACTCCTGGGTGAAGACGCTGCCGAGCGTCTGCGCGTAGGCGTTCGCCAGCCCGCGGGCCGTGACGTCGCTGCGGTCGTAGGAGTAGCCGCGCAGGTCGGCGTAGCGCACGCCGGCGACCCGCAGGTTCTCGAACTCGTTGTACTTGCCGACCGCGGCGAACGCGATGCGGTCGTAGATCTCGCTCACCTTGTGCAGCGCGCGCGACGGGTTCTCGGCGACGAAGAGGATGCCGCCGTCGTACGCGAGCACGACGACGGAGCGGCCGCGGGCGATGCCGCGCCGGGCGTAGTCGGCGCGGTCCTGCATGAGCTGCTGGGGCGAGACGTAGAACGGCTGGCTCATCGCGCGGCACCCCCGCCCGGCACGTCGGTGCTCGCGCCGCCCGGATCACCGCGGCGTCCGGCGAGCACCCGCTCGACCACGTCGCCCAGCGCGTCGTCACCGACCCGGCGGTACCCCTCGGCGTCGACCACGGCGACGACCGGCCAGATGCGCCGCTCGACGTCGGGCCCGCCGGTCGCGCTGTCGTCGTCGGCGGCGTCGTACAGCGCCTCGACCACGACGCGCACCGCGCCGTCGGCGTCGAGGCCCGGCCGCCAGAGCTTCTTCAGCGACCCGCGCGCGAACAGCGAGCCCGACCCGACGCTGTGGTGGTCGCGCTCGGCGTAGCAGCCGCCCGCGGGGTCGTAGCTGTAGATGCGACCGCGACCGGCGCGCACGTCGTACCCGGCGAACAGCGGCACCACCGTGAGCCCCTGCATGGCCAGTCCGAGGTTGCCGCGCACCATCGTGGCCAGGCGGTTCGCCTTGCCCTCCATCGACAGCAGCGTTCCCTCGAGCTTCTCGTAGTGCTCGAGCTCGACCTGGAACAGCCGCACCAGCTCGATCGCCAGGCCGGCGGTGCCGGCGATCCCGACGCACGAGTAGTCGTCGGCGGCGTAGACCTTCTGGATCTCGCGGTGCGCGATCATCGACCCCGCCGTCGCGCGTCGGTCACCCGCCATCACCACGCCGCCGTCGAACTCGACGGCGACGATGGTCGTGCCGTGCGGCAGGTCGGGGACGGCGCCCGGCGGCAGCGCCCGGCCCCCCGGCAGCAGGCTCGGGTCGTGCGACGACAGGAACTCGCTGAACGACGACGACCCCGCCGCCACGAAGGCGTCAGGCAGTCGAGACGGTGGCGATGAGGTCACGTCGCGACCCTACCCGCCGGCCCCGACACCCGACCTCGCCTCGGCTCGCAGGCGTGCCAGAAGACCTCCGTCGTCAGGGGCTGTCGGTCGCCCGTCCGGCAGCGTCCACGGCTGCTTCGCCGGCTCGCCCGCCCTCGGGTGGGGTGGGGCCCAGCGCCGGTCCGTCACGAGGCTCCCGTCGGGAGCCGGCGACGGCGCCTCCAGCGTGCCCTCGACGTACTCGATGGCGCGGCGCAGCCGGGCGACGTCGTCGGCGAAGTTGCCGAGACCCGCGTTGCAGGTGAAGCAGAGCAGACCCCTCACCGCACCGCTGACGTGGTCGTGATCGACGTGGGGTCGTTCACCGAGCGAACGGCGGCAGATCGGGCACGTGCCGAGCTGTGCCTCGAGCGTCTGGTCGGCCTGCTCCGCCGAGATCCCGTACCGCCGCTTCAGGTGGTAGTGCCGACTGCCACCGTGGACGCGCCGCCGGCTCTCGGTGACGCGGTCGCGCTGATGCGGCTTGCAGTAGGCGGCCAGCCCCGACGCGGTCGAGCGGTTGGCACCGAAGTCCGTGAGCGGCCGGAAGTCCTTGCAGTCCGGACACCACTGGGTCCCGGCCGGCGCGACGCGCGCCTCGCGGACCGTCTTGCCCTCTGCGGCCCGACGACGTCGGTAGGAGGCGGCACGGATCTCGCGGAAGCACGGCCGGCAGAACTCCGCCAGACCGTCCGGCCGTGAGGAGTTGCGCCCGAAGTCCGACAAGGGAAGGTCTCCGGCGCACCGAGGACAGCCCTTCCGTTCGGATGGGGTCATACCGGTCATTGACCCCCTTTCTGCACAAAGCTGCGCACAAAATCTTCTGCGTTGGCCTCGAGGACCTCGTCGATCTCGTCGAGCACCGAGTCGATGTCGTCGTCGAGGCCCTCCTTGGTCGCGGCGCCCTGGGGCGCCGCGGGGGCGGGGACGTCGTCGGGCTCGTCCTCGCGCCGCTGGGGACGCGTCTGCTCCTGACCGGCCACGGGCCACCTCCAGAGGTGTTGCTGGGACCTGCGTCCACCCTACGTCGAGCGACCTCAGCGCGCGGCGAGCGCCGCCATCAGGTCGGCCGCGGTGTCGCTGGCGTCGATGAGGTCGCCGACGCTGTCGCGGCCGCCGCGCAGGGGCTCGAGCATCGGCACGCGCTGCAGGGAGTCGCGGCCGGGGAGGTCGAAGATCACCGAGTCCCACGACGCGGCGGCGACGTCCTGGCCGTACTTGGCCAGGCAGCGACCGCGGAAGTAGGCGCGGGTGTCCTCGGGCGGCTGCTCGACGGCGTCGGCGGCCTGGGCGTCCGTGACCACGCGCTCGATGCGGTCGCGGGCCAGCAGCCGGTGGTACAGCCCTTTCTCGGGGCGCACGTCGCTGTACTGCAGGTCGATGAGGCCGAGCCGCGGAGCGTCCCAGGGCAGGCCCTCGCGGTCGCGGAACCCGTTCAGCAGCGCCAGCTTGGCGACCCAGTCGAGCTCGCGCGCGCACTCCATCGGGTCGCGCTCGAGCCGGGTGAGCACCGACTCCCAGCGCTGCAGCACCTCGACGGTGTCGGCGTCCGCGTCCGCACCGAAGCGGTCGTCGACCCACGCGGCGGCCTGCTCGAGGTAGGCCCACTGCAGCTGGACGCCGGTGAGCCGGCGGCCGTCGCGCAGCGCGACCGTCGTGCGCAGCGACGGGTCGTGCGAGATCGCCTGCAGCGCGGGCACGGGACGCTCGAGCGCGAGGTCGGTGTGCAGCGCCCGGTCCTCGATCATGGCCAGCACGAGGGACGTGGTGCCGAGCTTGAGCAGCGTGGCGACCTCGGCGAGGTTCGCGTCGCCGACGATGACGTGCAGCCGGCGGTAGCGGTCGGCGGCGGCGTGCGGCTCGTCGCGGGTGTTCACGATGGGGCGCTTCAGCGTGGTCTCGAGCCCGACCTCGACCTCGAAGAAGTCGGCGCGCTGGCTGAGCTGGTAGCCCTCGGTGTCGCTCTCGGTGCCGATGCCGACCTTGCCGGCGCCGGTGACGACCTGCCGGCTGACGAAGAACGGCACCAGGTGGCGCACGATGTCGGCGAACGGCGTCGCGCGGCTCATCAGGTAGTTCTCGTGGGTGCCGTAGGAGGCGCCCTTGCCGTCGGTGTTGTTCTTGTAGAGGTTCACCGGCTGCTGACCGGGCGCGTCGGCGAGGGCGCGCACCGCCGCGAGCATGATCCGCTCCCCCGCCTTGTCCCACCGGACGGCGTCGCGCGGCGAGGTGACCTCGGGCGAGGAGTACTCCGGGTGGGCGTGGTCGACGTACAGCCGGGCGCCGTTGGTGAGGATGACGTTGGCCAGCGTGGGGTCGTCCACGTCGGTCAGCTGCGAGGGGTCGGCGGTGCGCCGCGACAGCTCGAAGCCGCGCGCGTCGCGCAGCGGGGCCTCGTCCTCGTAGTCCCAGCGGGCACGGCCGGCCCGGCGCCCGAGCGGCTGGGCGTAGGCGTTCACCACCTGCCCCGACATGAGCATCGGGTTGGCCTCGGGCTCGCCCGGCCGGGAGACGCCGTACTCGGTCTCGATGCCCATGACGCGTCGCACGCTCACCCGCCCGAGCCTACGTGCCGGGCCGGGCGCCGCCCCGGCAGGTGTCGCACCGACCCCATAGGGTGCCGCTGTGCCGGACGAGCTCGTCGCCCTCTACGACCCGCAGGTGCCGGCCGACGCCGAGCCGCGGGTCGTGGGCTCGGCGACCCGTTCGCGGGTGCGCGCCGAGAACCTCCCGCACGCGGCGACCGCGGTGCTGCTGCGCGACGGCGACGGGCTGGGCGCCGGCGTCTACGTGCACCGCCGCACCGACACCAAGGACGTCTGGCCCGGCCGGTGGGACTGCTTCGCCGGCGGGGTCGTCGGCGCCGGTGAGCTGCCGGACGACGCCGCCGCGCGCGAGCTCGCCGAGGAGCTCGGCGTCCACGACGTGCCGCTGCGCCGTCTCGACCGCTTCTGGTTCCAGGACGCGTCGTCGCACCACCTGGTGCACGTGTACGACGCCGTCCGTCCGGCCGGTGCCGTGGTGCGGCACCAGCCGGAGGAGGTCGCCGAGGGCGGGTGGCGCACTCTCGACGAGCTGCGCGCCCTGCTCGCGTCCGACGCCCCGTTCGTACCCGACGGCCGCGTGGCCGCCGAGCGGCTGCTGACCCACCCGGAGCTCACGTGAACCTGCGCACCCGCGCCGTCCTGCGCCTGATCGAGGGGTTCGACCGCACGGAGGTCGTCGACGCCACCCCGGCCCAGCGCGCCGCCAGCCGCCGCCGCCGCGCGCCCGAGGTGTTCCCCTTCGACCGCGTGTTCGGGCGGGTGCCGCGCGGCACGCTGCGGCGCGACGAGCTGGCGCCCACGCCGTCCGGCCCGGTGCGGGTGCGGTTCGTCGAGCAGGCCGACCGCCGCACGCCCGGCCCGATGATCGTCTTCGTGCACGGCGGCGGGTGGGTGCAGGGCGGCGTGCGCCGCTACGACGCGCTGTGTGCGCAGCTCGCGGCCCGCACCGGTGCGCTGGTCGCCTCGATCGACTACCGGATGGCGCCCGAGCACCCCTTTCCCGCGGCGGTCGACGACTGCGTCTCGGTGACGTCGTGGCTGGTCGACGAGGCCGGGCAGCTCGGCGTCGACCCGGCGCGGATCGCGGTGGCGGGCGACAGCGCCGGCGGCAATCTCGCCGCGGTGCTCGCCCAGCACGCGCGCGACCACGGCGGACCGGCGTTCGTGCTGCAGGCCCTGCTGTACCCGGCCACCGACGCGACCCTGTCGTCGCCGTCGATCGCCCGCAACGCGCACGCGCCGGTGCTGACCCGCCGCGACGTCGAGGGCTTCCTGCACCTGTACCTCGGCGACGGCGACCCGACCGACCCGCGGGTGTCGCCGCTGCTCGCGCCCTCGCTGGCCGGCCTGCCGCCCGCCCTGGTGCAGACCGCCGAGCTCGACCCGCTGGCCGACGACGGGTCGCGGTACGCCGAGCGGCTGCGCGCCGAGGGCGTGCCCGTGCGGCTGACCGAGTACGTCGACACCCCGCACGGCTTCCACTCCTTCCCCGGCGGCGTGCCGGTCGGCGCGCAGGCGCTGGCCGAGCTGGTCACCGCGCTGCGCGAGGCGTTCGCGTGACCGGCGGACGGCGGGTGCTCGCGGCCGCCGCGGCGGACGTCGTGTGCGTCGTGGCGTTCGCCGCGACCGGGCGGCGCAGCCACGCGGAGGGGCTCGACCTGGTCGGCACCGCGGGCACGGCGGCGCCGTTCCTCGGTGGGCTCGCCCTCGGCTGGCTGGCCGGGCGCGGGTGGCGCGAGCCGCTGTCGCCGCTGCGCACCGGCGTGCCAGCGTGGGTCGGCGCCGTGGCCGGCGGCATGGTGCTGCGCCGGGTGACCGGCGAGGGCACCGCACCGTCGTTCGTCGTCGTGGCCTCGGTGGTGCTGGGCGCCACGCTCGTGGGCTGGCGCGGGGTCGCGGCCGCGGTGCGCCGACGGAGCGCGTCGTGACGCTGCTCGACCGGCTCGACGAGGTGCACGGCCTGCTGCACGAGGCCGTGCTCGGCGGTGCCGCGCTGGGGTGGCTCGAGCCCCCGTCGCGGGACGAGGTCGCTGCGCGGCTGGCCGACCTCGACGCGCGCCTCGCGACCGGTGACGCCGGCGTGCGCGTGGTCGAGGACGGCGGCGCGCTGGTGGCGCTCGGCTTCTGGCGGCGGCGGTCGCGGCCGTCGCTGGCCGGCAGCGCCGAGCTGGAGAAGCTCGTGGTCGCCGACGCGCACCGCGGGCGGGGCCTGGGCGGCCGGCTGGTCGACGCGCTGCTCGCCGACGCGGCGGCGACCGGCGTCGAGGTGCTGACGCTCGACGTGCGCGCCGACAACGCGCGGGCGGTCGCGCTCTACGAGCGGCACGGGTTCGTCGTGGGCGGGCGGGTGCCGGGCATCGTGCGCTGGGGCGACCAGCGGTTCGACCTGCTGACGATGTTCGTGCGTCCCGGCCTCAGCGCGGCGCTGCCGGACGCCACCGCCGAGCACCTGTGCGGTTGGGTGGTGCTGCGCCGCCCCGACGACGGCCGGGTGCTGCTGGCCCGCCGGTCCGGCGTCCTGTACGGCGAGGGGCTGTGGGGGCTGCCGGGCGGGCACGTCTCGCGCGGCGAGCGGTACGTCGTGGGCGCGGTGCGCGAGCTGGCCGAGGAGGTCGGCGTGCTGGTCGACGTGGAGGACGCGCGGCTGCTGGGCGTGCAGCGCTACGAGGAGGCGCAGGCGTCCGGCGTCGACTGCTTCTACGTCGCCGAGCGCTGGCGCGGTGAGCCGGCGCCCGTGGCGGAGTGCTCGGAGGTCGCCTGGTTCGACCCGGCCGACCTGCCGCCGGACGCGCTGCCCTGGCTGGCCGGCACGCTGCGCACGCACCTACTCGACGGGACGCCGTTCAGCGAGGTGCTCGAGGGCTGAGCCGCGGTGCTCACGAGAGCACCACGCGCAGCCGCCACTCGTGGGTGCCGTCCGGCAGCTGCTGCGCGCGCCAGCCGCCGCGGCGCAGCACCCGGTGCGTCCACCTCGGCCGGCCCTCGACGACCGCCCGCAGCTCGAGGGAGCCCGCGCCCCGCTGCCGCGCGTGCTCGGCCACCTCGCGCACCGCGGCGTCCAGCCGGGCGGCCGCGTCGTCGCCGGGCTCGAACCGGTGCCGCATCCGCAGCACCCGCCCCTGCAGCGTGAGCACGCCGTCGTCGTCCGGACCCCTCAGGTCGATCAGCGGCTCGAGCTCGCCCCGTGCCTCGAGCAGCGCCATCAGCTGCGGGGTCAGCCGCGGCGCGGCGCGCAGCAGCCGGAACGACTGCACCACCTCGAGCCGCAGCCGCTCGATCTCGGGGTCACGAGCCACCGGACGAGTGTCGCACGGCACCGGTTGCCGCCGGGCCCGGCTCGTCGAGACCGGTCGGGTCGGTGGTCGGCGCGGCGAACTGCGCGTCGTACAGCTCGCGGTAGCGGCCGCCGGCGGCGAGCAGCTCGGCGTGCGTGCCCTGCTCGACGATCTCCCCGGCGTCCATCACCAGGATCAGGTCGGCGTCGCGGATCGTCGACAGGCGGTGCGCGATGACGAAGCTCGTGCGGTCGGACCGCAGCGCCGCCATCGCCTCCTGCACCAGCACCTCGGTGCGGGTGTCGACCGAGCTGGTGGCCTCGTCGAGCACCAGCAGCGCCGGGTCGGCGAGGAACGCGCGAGCGATCGTGATCAGCTGCCGCTCCCCCGCGCTGAGGTCGCCGCCGTCCGTGCCGACGAGCGTGTCGTAGCCGTCGGGCAGGCCGTGCACGAAGCGGTCGACGTACGCCGCCTCGGCCGCGCGCAGCACCTCGGCCTCCGTCGCGCTCGGGCGGCCGTAGGCGATGTTGTCGCGGATCGAGCCGTCGAACACCCACGCGTCCTGCAGCACCATGCCGACGCGCGAGCGCAGGTCGTCGCGGCGCATCGTGGCGACGTCGACGCCGTCGAGGGTGATCCGCCCGCCCTGCAGCTCGTGGAAGCGCATGAGCAGGTTCACCAGCGTCGTCTTGCCGGCACCGGTGGGCCCGACGACCGCCACGGTCTGGCCCGGCTCGGCCACCAGCGACAGGTCGCGCAGCAGCGGGCGCTCGTCGTACCCGAACCGCACGTGCTCGAACGCCACCCGGCCGCGCAGGTGCTCGACGGTCGCCGCCGGCTCGGGGTCGGGGGACTGCCGCTCGGCGTCGAGCAGCTCGAACACCCGCTCGGCGGAGGCCACCCCCGACTGCAGCAGGTTGGCCATCGAGGCCACCTGCGTCAGCGGCTGGGTGAACTGGCGCGAGTACTGCACGAACGCCTGCACGTCGCCGAGGGTCATGGTCCCGGACGTGATGCGCAGGCCGCCGACCACCGCCACGGCGACGTAGCCGAGGTTCCCCACCAGCAGCATCGTGGGCATGATCAGGCCCGACACCAGCTGGGCGCCGAACGCCGCGTCGTGCAGCTCCTGGTTGGTGCGGGCGAACTCCCGCTCGACCTCGGCGCGCCGGCCGTACACGTTCACCAGGGTGTGGCCGCTGAAGGCCTCCTCGACCTGCCCGTTCAGCCGCCCGGTGGCCGCCCACTGCGCGACGAACCGGCCCTGCGCGCGCCGCGCCACCGCGCGGGTCAGCAGCAGCGAGGCGGGGATGGTGAGCAGCGCGACCAGCGACAGCAGCGGTGAGACGACGAGCATCATCGCGACGACGCCGACCACGGTGAGCAGGGCCGTCAGCAGCTGGCTGAGGGTCTGCTGCAGCGACTGGGCGACGTTGTCGATGTCGTTCGTGACCCGGCTGAGGATCTCGCCGCGCGGCCGGCCGTCGAAGTACGGCAGCGGCAGCTCGTGCAGCTGGTCCTCGACGTCGGAGCGCAGCCGCTGCACCGTGCGCTGCACCGCGAGGTTCAGCAGCCGGCCCTGCACGAGCATGCACAGCGAGGCCACGACGTACAGCACCAGCGCGAGCAGCAGCACCCGGCCGACGGCGCCGAAGTCGATCGCCCGCCCCGGCACGACGCCGGCCCGCTGCACGACGTCGGCCAGGGTGCCCTGGCCCCGCGCGCGCAGCGCCCGCACCGCCTCCGCGGTGGTCTGGCCGGCGGGCAGCCGGCTGCCGACGACCCCGGCGAAGACGAGGTCGGTGGCCCGGCCGAGCAGCCGCGGCCCGACCACGCTCAGCCCGACCGACGCCACGGCCAGCAGCACCACGAGCACGAACGTCGTGCGCTCCGGCCGCAGCCGCTCGACGAGCCGGCGCGCGGACGGCCCGAAGCGCAGGGCCTTCTGCGTGGGCACCGCCATCGCCATCGGACCGCCTGGACGCCCGCCGCCGGGACCGTGGCCGGGTCCGCCGGGCCCACCGCGACCACCCGGGCCACCCGGGCCACCCGGACCACCCGGTCCGCCCGGGCCGGCCGGCCGCCGTGCCTGCTGGGTGCTCACGCGGCCTCCTCGGCGGTCAGCTGCGACGCGACGATCTCGCGGTACGTCGGGCAGGTCGCCAGCAGGTCGTCGTGCCGGCCCAGGCCGACCACCGCGCCGCCCTCGAGCACCACGATCTGGTCGGCGTCGACGACGGTCGACACCCGTTGGGCGACCACCAGCACGACGCTGTCGGCGACGACGGGCCGCAGCGCGGCGCGCACCCTGGCGTCGGTGCGCAGGTCGAGCGCGCTGAACGCGTCGTCGAACAGGTAGACGGCCGGACGCCGCACCACGGCGCGAGCGATCGCCAGCCGCTGCCGCTGCCCGCCCGACAGGTTCGTGCCGCCCTGGGCGACGGGCGACAGCAGCCCCTGCGCCATCGCCTCGACGAAGTCCCGCGCCTGCGCGACGTCGAGCGCGGCCCACAGCTCGTCGTCCGTGGCGTCGGGCGCGCCCAGCCGCAGGTTGCTCGCGACGGTGCCGCCAAACAGGTACGGCTGCTGCGGCACCAGCCCGATGCGGTCCCACAGGTCGTCCGGTGCGAGGCCGCGCACGTCGACGTCGTCGAGCCGCACCGCGCCGGTGGTCGCGTCCATCAACCGCGGCACCAGCTGCACCAGCGTCGTCTTGCCCGACCCCGTGCTGCCGACGACCGCGGTGGTCTGCCCCGCGCGGGCCGTCAGCGTGACGTCGCGCAGCACCGGCGCGTCGGCACCCGGGTAGGTGAAGCCCACGTGGTCGAGCACCAGGTCGGCGCCCCGCCCCGGCGGCCGCACCGGCACCGCCGGCGGCACGACGGACGACGCGGTGCCGAGCACCTCCTCGATGCGCTCGGCGCAGACGGCGGCGCGCGGCACCATCACCAGCACGAACGTCGCCATCATCACCGACATCAGGATCTGCAGCAGGTACGACAGGAACGCCGTCAGCGCCCCGACCTGCATCTGCCCGTCGGCGATGCGGTGCCCGCCGAACCACAGCACCGCGACGCTCGACACGTTGAGCACCAGCATCACGATCGGGAACATCAGCGCGGTCAGCCGGCCCACCGCCGTCGCCGTCTCGGTCAGCTCGCCGTTGACCCGCGCGAACCGCTGCCGCTCGAACGGCTCGCGCACGAAGGCCCGCACCACCCGGACGCCGGTGATCTGCTCGCGCAGCACCCGGTTCACCGCGTCGATCCGCACCTGCATGCTGCGGAAGCCCGGCACCATCCGCCGTGCGACGAGCCCGATCGACACCGCCAGCACCGGCACGCTGACGCCCATCAGCCACGACAGCCCGAGGTCCTCGCGCAGCGCCATGACGACGCCGCCGACGCAGGTGATCGGCGCGGCGACCAGCAGCGAGCACGACAGCTGCACGAGCAGCTGCACCTGCGTGACGTCGTTCGTGGTGCGGGTGATCAGCGACGGCGCGCCGAGCTGGCCGATCTCGCGGGCGGAGAACGTGCCGACCCGGTGGAACAGCGCGCCGCGGACGTCGCGGCCGAAGCCTGCCGCCGTCCGCGAGCCGAGCACGACCGCGCCGTACGACGCGGCCCCCTGCACCAGGGCGACGAGGAGCATCCACCGGCCGATCCGCAGGATGGCCCCGGTGTCGCCGACGGCCACCCCGCGGTCGATGAGGTCGGCGTTCAGGCTCGGCAGCAGCAGCGAGGCGATCGTCGCCAGCAGCTGCAGCGCGACGACGCCGGCCAGCAACCGGCGGTACGGCTCGAGGTGGGTGCGCAGCAGGCGGGTGAGCATCAGGCGTCTCCTCGCGTCCGGAGGCCGTCGAGCAGCGTCGACACGATCTCGTCGGCGGTCATCGGCTGTCCGTCGGTGATCAGCGGGTGGGTGCCGGCGAAGGTGAGCACCCGCAGCCGGCGCACGAGCTCGTCGACCTCGACCCGCAGCGCGTCGCGGTCGGGCTCGACGAGGGCGCGGACGGCGTCGAGCGCCGGCCCGCTGCCGACGAGCTTCGGCCGGGCGGCCCCGCCGCGCAGCCGCTCGGCATCCGGCGGGCGGTCGCGGCCCATCGCGAGCATCAGCGCCCAGACGTGCTGCAGCCGCTCCTGCATGACCTGCACCACCTCGACCAGCCGCGCCTCCAGCGGCTGGTCGACGTCGACCGCCTGGAGGTCGCGCACCAGCAGCTCGGGGTCGAGCGCGCGGGCGACGGCCGCCTCGAGCAGCTCGTCCTTGCTGTCGAACACCCGGAAGATCGTGCCCTCGGCGACCCCGGCGGCACGCGCGATCTGCCGGGTGCTCACCGCCCGGCCGTGCTGCACGAGCAGCGGCAGCGTCGCGTCGACGAGATGACGTCGGCGCTCGTCCGGTGACAGGGGCGTGGCGCGGGGCACGCCGCACAGTGTGCTGAGTGAGTGCTCACTCAGTCAAGGTGGTCAGAGGTACTGCCCCGTGTTCGCCACGGTGTCGATCGACCGGCCCGGCTCGGTGCCCTTCTTGGTGTTGATGAGCGTGCGGATGTAGACGATCCGCTCGCCCTTCTTGCCGGAGATGCGCGCCCAGTCGTCGGGGTTCGTGGTGTTCGGGAGGTCCTCGTTCTCCTTGAACTCGTCGACGCACGCCTCGAGCAGGTGGTCGACGCGGATGCCGCGACGTCCGGTGGTCAGGAAGTCCTTGATGGCCTGCTTCTTGGCCCGGTCGACGATGTTCTGCACCATCGCGCCGGAGTTGAAGTCCTTGAAGTACAGGACCTCCTTGTCGCCGCCGGCGTACGTCACCTCGAGGAACCGGTTGTCCTCGATCTCGCTGTACATCCGCTCGACGGTCGCCTGGATCATCGCGTCGACGGTCTCCTGGCGGTCGCCACCGTGCTCGGCGAGGTCGCCCTCCCCCAGCGGCAGGTCGGCCGTCAGGTACTTGCTGAAGATGTCGCGCGAGGCCTCGGCGTCCGGTCGCTCGATCTTGATCTTCACGTCGAGCCGGCCCGGGCGCAGGATCGCCGGGTCGATCATGTCCTCGCGGTTCGAGGCGCCGATCACGATGACGTTCTCGAGCCGCTCGACGCCGTCGATCTCCGACAGCAGCTGCGGCACGATCGTGGTCTCGACGTCGGAGCTGACCCCCGAGCCGCGGGTGCGGAACAGCGAGTCCATCTCGTCGAAGAACACCACGACGGGCGTGCCGCCGGACGCCTTCTCGCGGGCCCGCTGGAAGATCAGCCGGATGTGCCGCTCGGTCTCGCCGACGTACTTGTTCAGCAGCTCGGGACCCTTGATGTTCAGGAAGAACGACTTGCCCAGCGGCTGCCCGGTGCGCTCGGCCACCTTGCGCGCCAGCGAGGCCGCGACCGCCTTGGCGATGAGCGTCTTGCCGCAGCCGGGCGGGCCGTAGAGCAGCACGCCCTTCGGCGGGCGCAGCCGGTGCTCGCGGAACAGGTCGGGGTGCAGGTACGGCAGCTCGACGGCGTCGCGGATCTGGTCGATCTGGCCGCCGAGGCCGCCGATGTCCTCGTAGGCGATGTCGGGCACCTCCTCGAGCACGAGCTCCTCGACCTCGGCCTTCGGGATGCGCTCGTAGACGAAGCCGGCGCGGGGGTCGAGCAGCAGGCCGTCGCCGGCGCGCAGCTTCTGGTCGTGCAGCGAGTCGGCCAGCCGGGCCACCCGCTCCTCGTCGGCGTGCCCGACGACGAGCACGCGGTCCTCGCCGAGGTGCTCCTTCAGCGACACCACCTCGCCGACCCGCTCGAACGCCAGCGCCTCGACGACGTTCAGCGCCTCGTTCAGCAGCACCTCGCGGCCGGGGGTCAGCTGCTCGGCCGGCACCGCCGGGCTGACCGCCACCCGCATCTTGCGCCCGCCGGTGAGGACGTCGACGGTGCCCTCGCCGAGCACCTCGACGATCGTGCCGAACCCGGACGGCGGCTGGGCGAGCCGGTCGACCTCGGACTTGAGGGTGACGATCTGGTCGCGGGCCTCGCGCAGCGTCCGCACCAGCCGCTCGTTCTGCGCCGCGGTGCTCTCGAGGGCCTCCTGCAGCTGCGCCGCCCGGCCACCGAGGCCGTGCTCGCGCGCGTCGTCCGGCCCCTGCGGGGAGTGCGTCATGTCGGCCACCTCTCGTGCGAACCACTCGAAGCACGACACTAACCCGGCGACTTCGCCGTCCGCGGGGCGACGGGCCCGCGGTTCGCGTCACATCCGCGCGGCGAGCGCGTCAGTCGCCGACGGGTGCGGAGGCGTCGCGCGCGGCGCGCCGCACCTTCTTGGCCGACACCGGCCGCTCGCCGAGGTCCTCCTCGGTCCACTGGTCGGTGTCGGGCATCCCCTTCGCCGGGCGGCGGCGGCGCACCGGCGGGACGACGCCGGGTGCCAGCCGGCGCACCGTGACCAGGAAGCCGGTATGGGCGACCATCCGGTGGTCCGGCCGCACCGCGAGCCCCTCGAGGTGCCAGCCGCGCACCAGCGACTCCCAGGCCTGCGGCTCGGTGAAGCCGCCGTGCGTCCGCGCGTCCTCGGCCACGCGGGACAGCTGCGTGGTGGTCGCGACGTAGCAGATGAGCACCCCGCCGGGCGCGAGCGCGTGCGCCACCGCGTCGAGGCACTCCCAGGGCGCGAGCATGTCGAGCACCACCCGGTCGACGGACCCGGCCTCGACGTGCTCGGGCACGTAGGTCTGCAGGTCGGCCACCTCGAGCTGCCACGCCGGGTGCGGCCCGCCGAAGAACGCCTCG
Source organism: Angustibacter aerolatus (assembly GCF_054776675.1). Classification (NCBI taxonomy): domain Bacteria; kingdom Bacillati; phylum Actinomycetota; class Actinomycetes; order Kineosporiales; family Kineosporiaceae; genus Angustibacter; species Angustibacter aerolatus. The sequence goes on along the minus strand of NZ_BAAHBM010000012.1, from coordinate 48,931 downwards.
ACGTTGCCGCGCGCGACCTGGGCGAAGTCGTGCCGCCGCTCGACGCTCAGCAGGCTGCCGGTGTCGCCGACCGCCCGCAGCAGCGACATGGTGAGCGCGCCGCTGCCCACGCCGGCCTCGACCACCCGGGCGCCGGGGAAGATGTCGGCCATCGCGACGACCTGCCCGGCGTCCTTGGGGTAGACGACGGCGGCACCGCGCGGCATCGACAGCACGTAGTCCGACAGCAGCGGGCGCAGCGCGAGGTACTCGATGCCCCCGGTGTTGGTGACCGTGACGCCCTCGGGCCGACCGATGAGGGCCTCGTGCGCGAACCAGCCGGCGTGCGTGTGGAACGAGCGGCCGCGCTGCAGCGTGATGGTGTGCAGCCGGCCCTTGGGGTCGGTGAGCTGCACGCGCTCGCCCTCGGCGAGCAGGCCCCTGCGGTGGTCGGCCCCGGTGGGCCCGACCGGTTCGGTGGGCCCGCTCGACCCGGGCGGCTGGTCGGTCACGGTCGCCGATCCTATGGCGTGCCGGCCGTCCGTCCGGACGCACCGGTCAGCGCACCGGCCAGGCGGTCGCCGGACGCGACGCCCACCACGCGCCCGTCGGGGCCGGTCACGACGTAGACGGCGGCCGGGCTCCCGGCCAGCGTCTCCAGGACGACGTCGCCGGCGGCGGTCGCGGGCATGGTGATCGCGGGCTGCAGCACCGTCATCACGGCGGTCGCCGGGGTGCCGGCCGGCGGCCCACCCGGTGCGTGCAGCGTGCGCAGCCGCGCGGCGTCGACCAGTCCGACGGGGGCGCCGCCGGGGTCGAGCACCACCACGTGGTGCGGCGGGTCGAGCGGCACGGTGGCCCACGCGTCGGTGGCCGCCGGCACACCCACGGCCGGCTCGACGTGGTCGGACAGGCGCAGCGACCCGGCGCGGCCACGCAGCCGACCGACCTGGATCGCCGCGGTGGCGCCCTGCCACAGCGACGCGGCGATGAGCAGCGACCACACCGCGCTGAAGATCCCGGGCCGCGAGCCGCGGACCAGCGGCAGCACCAGCACCACGAGGACGAAGCCGACGGCGACCACGCGGCCGCCCCAGCCGGCGACGACGGTGCCCAGGCTGCGCCGCCGCGTCACGCCCCACACGAACGACTCGACGACCGCGCCGCCGTCGAGGGGCAGGCCGGGCAGCAGGTTGAGCACCGCCAGCGCGGCGTTGCCGTAGGCGAGCAGGTCGACCAGGGTGCCGACGACCGGGTCACCGACCGAGGGCGCCACCGCGGACGCCGCGACGGCGATCGCCGCGTTGGCCAGCGGGCCGGCGGCGGCGACCAGGGCCCGACGGCCGGGGCGGCCGAGGTCGGTGGAGAACTCGGTGTGCCCGCCCATCAGGTGCACGACGATCTCGTGCACCTGCTGCCCCATGGCCCGGGCGGTCGCGGCGTGCGCGAGCTCGTGGGCGAGCACCGAGAGCAGCAGCAGGACGGCGTAGAGCAGGGCGACGCCGTACGCCGGGCCGACGCCGAGCCCGAGCCGCACCTGCAGGCTCGGGCCCAGCGAGACCAGCACGACGAGGGCCAGGACGAACCAGGTGCCGGACAGCAGCACGGGCGCGCCGAGGAACCGTCCGAGTCGGATGCCGGCGCGGTCCATCCACAGATCGTACGTGGATGAACTGGACGAAGCCTGTGCGCCGTGAAACGGTGCGTCAGCATCCTGGGCCGGACGGCCCCCTTGGCACGAGAGGCAGGCATGTCCGGAACACGACACCTCAGCGGGCGGCGACCGCTGCTCGCGACGCTCGCGGTGCTGGGCGGCGGCACGACGCTCGCCCTGCTCGCACCCAGCAGCGCCCAGGCCGCCGGCGACGGCTGCCACGTGGTCGCCTCGCGCAGCGGCGACCAGCTGACCCTGCACCAGGCCGCGGCCGACTGCGCGCCGCAGGACGTGCAGGTCAGCACGTTCGACCTGCCGGCCAGCTACCAGGGCCCCGGGGACAAGACCTACCCGCAGGTGCTGCGCAGCACGCAGGCGGTGCACCTCGACGCCGGCACCGGGCGGGTGACGATCACCCTCGACGTCCCCGAGTGCGGCTTCTACCAGTGGGACGTCTACGCCGGTGCGCCGTACGTGCCCGGCCAGCCCTACCCGCACTTCGACAACGGCTCCATCGGGCACGCCGGCAGCGACGACTGCGCGACCCCGTCGCCCACGACGTCCACCACCTCCACGACGACGTCGCCGACGAGCACCACCTCCACGTCGCCGACGTCGACCACGTCCACGACGACGAGCCCCACGACGGCCAGCCAGACCACGACGTCGAGCACCACGAGCACGACGACCGGCCCGACGCTCACCACGTCGACGACCACCAGCCCGACGACGGCCAGCCAGACCACGACGTCGAGCACCACCAGCACGACGGACACCCTCACCACCGGGCCGACCGAGACCACGACCGGTCCGGGCAGCGCCTCGAACACGTCCGGCACCAGCACCACCGACCAGGCGGGGATCACCGTCTCCGACGTCAGCACCACGTCGGGCGAGGCCGCCCCGGCCGGAGAGCTGGCCTACACCGGCACGGACCTGCGGCCCGCAGCCGCCGGCGCCGGTCTGCTGGCGCTCGGCACCGCGTTCGTCGTCGGCGCCCGCCGCCGTCCGGCGCGCGCCCACCGGCGCCACTAGGCACCGAGCCGCACGACACGACGGCCGGCCGGGAGCGATCCCGGCCGGCCGTCGTCGTGTGCCCGGGGTCCGCCCGGGCGAGGGTCAGTCGCCGGCCGGCGGACCGATCAGGTCGAGCACCTCGCCGGCGGCGATCCGGCCGAGCAGCTCCGGTGTGACGTCGGCGAGCGAGCCGGCGAACGACAGTCCGTCGGCCCGCGGCACGGCGACCACGTGCGGCACCGCGAGGGTCGGCACGCCGGCGGCCAGCGCCGAGGCCGTGCCGGTGGCGGAGTCCTCGATGGCGACGCACTGCGCCGGCGCCAGCCCGAGACCGGCAGCGGCCGCGAGGTACGGCTCGGGGTGCGGCTTGCCGCGCGTCACCCGGTCGCCGGTGACCACGACCTCGAACGTGCCCGGCGGCACGGCGTCGAGGAACGTCTGCGCGAGCGACGTCCACGACATCGTCACCAGGGCGCACCGCACGCCGCGGCGCTGCAGCTCGTGCAGCAGCTCGAGCGCGCCGGGTCGCCACGGCACGTGCTGACGCACCAGCCGCACGACCCCCTCGAGCAGCTCGTCGACGATCTGCTCGGGCTCGAGCGGCACCGGGCCGTGCTCGCGGATGTACGCGGCCGACACCATGAGGTCGTTGCCGACCAGCTGGTGGGCGTGCTCGTCGGACCACGTGCCGCCGTACCGCTCGACGAGCGCGTGCTCGCCCTCGATCCAGTAGGGCTCGGTGTCGAGCAGCGTGCCGTCCATGTCCCACAGGACGGCGGCGGGCAGCACGCCGTCGACCGCGGTGGAGTCGGCGGGCAGGAGCTCAGGTGGCATTGAAGTACTTGGCCTCGGGGTGGTGGACGACGATGGCGTCGGTCGACTGCTCGGGGTGCAGCTGCAGCTCCTCCGACAGCTCGACCCCGATCCGCTCGGGCTCGAGCAGCCGCACGAGCGTCGAGCGGTCGGCGAGCTCGGGGCAGGCCGGGTAGCCGAAGGAGTAGCGCGAGCCGCGGTAGCCCTGGCGCAGGATGCCGTCGAGCTGCTCGTCGTCGTCCTCGACCAGGCCGAGCTCCTCGCGCACGCGGGCGTGCCACAGCTCGGCGAGCGCCTCGGTGAGCTGCACCGAGAGGCCGTGCAGCTCGAGGTAGTCGCGGTACGCGTTCGCCGCGTACAGCTCGTTCGCCGCCTGCGAGACCCGGTTGCCCATGGTCACCAGCTGCATGGGCAGGACGTCGACCCGGCCGCTGTCGCGCGCGGCGAAGAAGTCCGCCAGGCACAGCCGCCGGTCGCGACGCTGCCGGGGGAACGTGAAGCGGGCGATCTCCTCCCCCGCCCGCGGGCCACCTGTCGGGGTGTCGGTGTGCAGCACCACGAGGTCGTTGCCCTCGCTGACGCACGGGAAGTACCCGTAGACGACCGCCGCCTCGACCAGCCCCTCGGCCCGGATGCGGTCGAGCCACGCGCGCAGCCGCGGCCGGCCCTCCGTCTCGACGAGCTCCTCGTAGCTCGGGCCCTCGGCGCCGCGGGTGCCCTTCAGCCCCCACTGGCCGAGGAACGTGGCGCGCTCGTCGAGGTAGGCGGCGTAGTCGGCCAGGGCGATGCCCTTGACCACCCGGGTGCCCCAGAACGGCGGCACCGGCACCTCGACGTCGGCTGCGACGTCGGACCGGCGGGTGTCGACGGCCAGCGGCTCGCCGGTCTCGTCGGTGCCCTCGGCGCGGCGGCGCACCCGCCGCCTGCGCAGCTCGGGCAGCGCCTGCTCGACGCTGAGCGACGGGTCGGCCTTGGCCTTCGCGATGGCGTCCATGAGCCGCAGCCCCTCGAAGGCGTCGCGGGCGTAGCGCACCTGCCCCTGGTACACCGAGGCTAGGTCGTCCTCGACGTACGCCCGGGTGAGCGCCGCGCCGCCGAGCAGCACCGGCATGTTCGCGGCGATGCCCCGGGCGTTCAGCTCCTCGAGGTTCTCCTTCATCACGACGGTCGACTTCACCAGCAGCCCGCTCATGCCGATCGCGTCGGCCTCGTGCTCCTCGGCGGCACGCAGGATCTCGCCCACCGGCTGCTTGATGCCGATGTTCACGACGTCGTAGCCGTTGTTCGTCAGGATGATGTCGACGAGGTTCTTGCCGATGTCGTGCACGTCGCCCTTGACCGTGGCCAGCACGATCGTCGCCTTGCCCTTGCGGCGGCCGTTGGCGCCGACGTCGCCGGCGCCCTCGATGTGCGGCTCGAGGTGGGCGACGGCGGCCTTCATCGTCTCGGCCGACTGCAGCACGAACGGCAGCTGCATCTCGCCGCGGCCGAACAGCTCGCCGACCACCCGCATGCCGGCCAGCAGGTGCTCGTTGATGATGTCGAGCGCCGACTGCCCGCGGTCGAGCGCCTCGTCGAGGTCGGCGTCGAGGCCCTTGCGCTCGCCGTCGACGATGCGCCGCTCCAGCCGCTCACCCAGCGGCAGCGCGAGCAGCTCCTCGGCGCGGGTCTCGCGCAGCGACGCGGAGTCGACGCCCTCGAACAGGTCGAGGTAGGTCTGCAGCGGGTCGTACTCGAGGCGGCCGGTCGAGGGGTCGTCGTCGACCCAGCGGCGACGGTCGAAGACCAGATCGAGCGCCACCCGGCGCTGCTCCTCGTCGATCTTGCTCATCGGCAGGATCTTCGCCGCGTGCACGATCGCCGAGTCGAGCCCGGCCTTCGTCGCCTCGTGCAGGAACACCGAGTTCAGCACCACGCGCGCAGCCGGGTTCAGGCCGAAGGAGACGTTCGAGACGCCGAGCGTGGTCTGCACGTCCGGGTAGCGCCGCTTCAGCTCGCGGATCGCCTCGAGCGTCTCGATGCCGTCGCGGCGGGTCTCCTCCTGCCCGGTGGCGATGGGGAAGGTCAGGCAGTCGACGACGACGTCGGACGGCTCCATGCCCCACTCGTCGACGAGCGCGTCGATCGTGCGGGCGGCCACGGCCACCTTGTGGTCGCGGGTGCGCGCCTGCCCGGTCTCGTCGATGCACATGACGACGACCGCCGCCCCGTGCTCGCGGACGACGGGCATCACCCGGGCGAACCGGCTGTCGGGCCCGTCGCCGTCCTCGAAGTTCACCGAGTTCACGACCGCGCGGCCGCCCAGCATCTCCAGGCCCGCCTCGATGACGGCCGGCTCGGTCGAGTCGAGCACCAGCGGGAGGGTCGAGCTGGTGGCGAGCCGGCCGACCAGCTCGCGCATGTCGTCGGCGCCGTCGCGACCCACGTAGTCGACGCAGACGTCGAGCAGGTGGGCGCCGTCGCGGGTCTGCAGCCGGGCGATCTCGACGCACTCGTCCCAGCGCTGCTCGAGCATCGCCTCGCGGAAGGCCTTGCTGCCGTTGGCGTTCGTGCGCTCGCCGATCGACAGGAACGCGGTGTCCTGCTGGAACGGCACGTGCTGGTACAGGCTGGCGACACCCGCCTCGTGGCGCGGCCGGCGCGGCGCGGGCTGCCGGCCGTGCACCGCCTCGACCACCTGGCGCAGGTGCTCGGGCGTGGTGCCGCAGCAGCCGCCGACCAGCGACAGGCCGAACTCCTCGATGAACTGCACGTGCGCCGTCGCGAGCTGCTCGGGCGTCAGCGGGTAGAACGCGCCGTCGCGGCTGAGCTGCGGCAGGCCGGCGTTCGGCATGGCGGTGACCGGCACCCGGGCGTGCCGCGACAGGTGCCGCAGGTGCTCGCTCATCTCGGTGGGGCCGGTGGCGCAGTTCAGCCCGATCGCGTCGACGCCCAGCGGTTCGAGCGCGGTCAGCGCCGCACCGATCTCGCTGCCCAGCAGCATCGTGCCGGTGGTCTCGACGGTCACCTGCACGAGCACCGGCAGGTCGGCGCCGGCGTCGCGCATCGCCCGCTTCGCCCCGACGACCGCGGCCTTGGCCTGCAGCAGGTCCTGGGCGGTCTCGATCAGCAGCGCGTCGGCGCCGCCCTCGACGAGCCCGGCGACCTCGGCCTGGTACGCGTCGCGCAGGTCGGCGTAGCGCGCGTGCCCCAGCGACGGCAGCTTCGTGCCCGGCCCCATCGAGCCGATGACGAAGCGCGGCCGATCGGGCGTCGACCACGCGTCGGCGGCCTCGCGGGCCACCCGCGCGCCGGCCAGCGACAGCTCGGTGATGCGGTCGGCGATGTCGTACTCGCCGAGGTTGGCCAGGTTGGCGCCGAAGGTGTTCGTCTCGACCGCGTCGACGCCGACCTCGAGGTACGCCTCGTGCACCGAGCGGACGACGTCCGGCCGGGTGGCGTTGAGCACCTCGTTGCAGCCCTCGTGCCCCTCGAAGTCGTCGAGGGAGGGGTCGGCCGCCTGGAGCATCGTGCCCATCGCGCCGTCGGCGATCAGGACGCGCTCGTGCATCGCGGCGCGGAACAGGTCGGAGCGGCTGCTCATGTGGGACCTCTGGGACGTGGGGCGGGGCAGCGACGAGTCTACGGGCGGCCCCCGACGAAGCGCGGGTGCGGCCCGCCACGTGGGACGGCGCGCGCGCAACTATCGTGGGGTGGCCGACGGCGCAGCACCCTGCGCCGCGCACGTCGAGGAGGAGGCCCTGGGTGATCGAGCTCGCGGACGTCCCGCAGCTGCACGACCCGGTCATGCTCGCTGCCTTCGAGGGCTGGAACGACGCCGGGGAGGCCGCGTCGGCCACCATCGAGCACCTGGCGCGGGTGTGGGGCGCCGAGCCCTTCGCCGCCCTCGACCCGGAGGACTACTACGACTTCCAGGTCAACCGGCCGACGGTGGGCGGTGACGGCGGCACGCGGCGGATCACCTGGCCGACCACGCGGCTGCTCGCGGCGTCCGTGCCGTCGATCGGGCGCGACGTGGTGCTCGTCGACGGCATCGAGCCGTCGATGCGCTGGCGCGCCTACACGATCGAGCTGCTCGAGACCGCGCAGCGCCTCGGCGTCACCGGCATCGTGACGATCGGCGCCCTGCTCGCGGACGTGCCGCACACCCGGCCGATCCCGATCACCAGCACGAGCGAGGACCCGGCGATGCTCGACCGGCTGCGGGTCGAGCGCTCGCAGTACGAGGGGCCGACCGGCATCGTCGGCGTGCTCGCGGACGCCGCGCAGCAGGCCGGGCTGCCCGGGGTCTCGCTCTGGGCCGCGGTGCCGCACTACGCCGGCGCCTCGCCGTCGCCGAAGGCCACGCTGGCGCTGCTGCGCCGGGTCGAGGAGCTGCTCGACGTCACCGTGCCGCTCGACGACCTCACCGAGCTGGCGCAGGCCTGGGAGCGCGGCGTCGACGAGCTGGCCGAGGGCGACAGCGAGGTGGCCGAGTACGTGCGCACCCTGGAGCAGGCGAAGGACACCACCGACCTGCCCGAGGCGACCGGCGAGGCCATCGCCCAGGAGTTCGAGCGCTACCTGCGGCGCCGCGGCGACGGCGAGCCGCCGCGCGCCGGCGGGCCGGGCACCCCGCAGCCCTAGGCCCGGCCCGGGTCAGACGCGGACGCCGAGCAGCGCGTCCAGCGCGCGGCCGACGATCCCCGGTGCGCCCTCGACGTCGCCGCCGAGGGTGAGTGCGGCGTCGGCCCACTGGTCGACGGCGGCCAGCGCGCCCGGCGCGTCGAGGTCGTCGGCCAGCCGCTCGCGCACGGCCCGCAGCACCTCGGTGGCGTCTGGGCCGCCGTTGCCGCTCAGCGCCGCCCGCCAGCGGTCGAGCCGGGCCTGCGCGTCGGTCAGGCCCTGCGCCGTCCACGACCACTCGGTGCGGTAGTGGTGGGCCAGGATCGCCAGCCGGATCGCCATCGGGTCGACGCCCTCGGCACGCAGCCGCGAGACGAGCACCAGGTTGCCCTTGGACTTGCTCATCTTCTCGCCGTCGAGCCCGACCATCGCCTGGTGCACGTACGTGTGCGCGAACGGCCACTCGCCGGTGAGCCCGTGGGCCTGCACCGCGCTCATCTCGTGGTGCGGGAAGATCAGGTCGGTGCCGCCGCCCTGCACGTCGAAGCCGTCGCCGAGCCGGGTCAGCGCGATCGTCGTGCACTCGGCGTGCCAGCCCGGGCGGCCCGCACCCAGCTCGGGCCCGCCGTCCCACGACGGCTCGCCGGGCCGGGTGGCGCGCCACAGCAGCGGGTCGAGCACGTCGCGCTTGCCGGCGCGGTCGGGGTCGCCGCCGCGGTCGGCGAACACCTCGAGCATCTGCTCGCGCGTCCAGCCGCTGACGGCGCCGAACCGGTCGTCGGCCTGCACGTCGTAGTAGACGTCGTGCGCGCCCTCGCTCCCCTCGGCCGGCTCGGCCCCGTCGCTCTCGGGCACCGCCACCCGGTACGCGCGGCCGGAGCCGAGCAGCGTCACCACGTCCTGGGCGATCCGCTCGACGCTCTCGACGACGCCCACGTAGTCGTCCGGCGGCAGCACGGCGAGCGCGGTCATGTCCTCGTGGAAGAGCGCGATCTCGCGGGTCGCCAGGTCGCGCCAGTCGACGCCGTCGCGGGTGGCGCGCTCGAGCAGCGGGTCGTCGACGTCGGTCACGTTCTGCACGTAGTGCACCGCGTGCCCGCCGTCGCGCCACACCCGCTGCAGCAGGTCGAAGGTCACGTACGTCGCGGCGTGCCCCATGTGCGTCGCGTCGTACGGCGTGATGCCGCAGACGTACAGCCGGGCGGTCTCGCCGGGGGTGGTCTCGCGCAGCGTGCCCGTCGACGTGTCGTGCACCCGCAGCGGGACGCCCTCACCGGGCACGGACGGGACGAACGGCGGCGGCCAGGCGATCACGCCCGCAACCCTACGGTCCCCGTGCCGAGATGCGAGTAGCGGGTCACGGAGGGCGGCCCAGGTGAACCGCTGCTCGCATCTCGGCGGGGAGGGTGGGGCTAGAAGGGCGGCCAGGGGATGGCGGGGCCGCCGCGGCGGGGCTGCGGGAAGACGCCGCGGCGCAGCAGCCGCTCGACCCTGAACCGGGTGCGCGACACCTCGGCCGGCTCGAGCAGGTCGTCGAGGCGCGCCCGCAGCGGCCGGCCCTCTGCGAGCTCGGTCCGCAGGTGCAGCAGCACCTCGACGGCGTCGTCGGGCAGCGGGTCGCCCGCCCAGCCCCACAGCACCGTGCGCAGCTTGTCCTCCTCGTTGAAGGTCAGGCCGTGGTCGCACCCGTGCACGGTGCCGTCGCCGGCGGGCAGCACGTGCCCGCCCTTGCGGTCGGCGTTGTCGACGACCGCGTCGAACACCGCCATCCGGGCCAGTCGCGGGTCGTCGGCGTGCACCAGCGTGACGTCGCGCCCGGTGCCGTCCTCCGCGTCGAGCACGCCCAGCCAGCCCGGCGGCACCCGCCCGGCGTCGACGACGTCGACCAGGTCGGGCTGGTCGACGCCGGTGTCGACCGTGTCGACCCACAGCTGCACGCTGCCCTCGCCGAACGGGCCGTCGCGCCAGACGGTGGGCGGCACGACGTCCCAGCCGGTCTCGGCCGACACCTCGTACGCGGCGACCTCGCGCCGCGACAGGGTGGCGTGCGGGTAGTCCCACAGCGGCCGCTCCCCCGCGACGGGCTTGTAGATGCAGTGCGCCCGCACGCCCTCGTGCTCGACGCCGGCGTACAGGGTCGCGTTCGACGCGGCGGCCATGCGCCCCTCGACGTCGATCCGCCCGCGGCGCAGCAGCTCGAGCGCCACGTCGTGCGCCAGGGGCGCAGCGGGCTCGGGCAGGTCGGGCACGGCGTCGGTCACGTCGGTCGGGCCTCAGCGACGGCGGTGCCCGTTGGCCCGCGGGCAGACGTGCCCCTCGGGGTCGAGCGGGTTGCCGCAGAACGGGCACGGCGGGCGGCCCTGGGCGACGACGGCCCCGGCGCGCTTGGCGAAGGCGCGGGCGGCGGCACCGGTGAGGCTGACCCGCAGCATCGACGCGTCGGGCGACGGCGTGACCTCGCCGTCCTCGTCGGGCTCGGAATCCTCGCCCACCTCGAGGCACTCGATGACGACCCGCTCGGCGTCGGCGTCCCACGCCAGGCTCATCGTGCCGACCCGGAAGTCCTCCTCGATGGGCAGGCTGAGCGGCCCGTTGTCGTCGGCGCCGGTCGGGGTGACGGCGGGCACCGACGCCTCGCCGGCGGTGCGGCGCACCACCTCGTCGAGCAGCTCGTCGACCCGCTCACCGAGCACCTGCACCTGCTGCTTCTCCAGGGCGACGCTGGTGACGCGCGGCCCCTGCACGGCCTGCAGGTAGAAGGTCCGGTCGCCTGGGACGCCGACGGTCCCCGCCACGAAGCGCTCGGGGAGGTCGTACTCGAAGACGGGCATGCGCCGACCCTACGACGCGCCGCCGCCGACGACCGCGTCGCCCGTCGGGGCTTTCGGGGCACGGGCCCGGCGTCCCCTGCGCGGCGGCGGCACCAGCCCGGACAGGTCGCCGCCGACGTCGTTGACCCGCCCGACGAAGGGGCGGGTCGGCGTGTACTGCACCACCGAGACGGACGCCGGCGAGACCACGATGCGCTGGAACTGGTCGAGGTGGCTGCCCAGCGCGTCGGCCAGGATCGCCTTGATCACGTCGCCGTGCGAGACCGCCACCCAGACGGCGTCCGGCCCGTGCTCGGCGGCGACGCGGGCGTCCCACTCGCGGACGGCGTCGAGCGCGCGGGCCTGCATCGCCCGCATCGACTCGCCCTCGGGACCGGGGAACACCGCGGCGCTCGGGTGCTGCTGCACCACCTGCCACATGGGCTCCTTCGCGAGCGTCTTCAGCTCGCGGCCGGTCCAGTCGCCGTAGCGGCACTCCCCCAGCCGGTCGTCGACCACCGGCTCGGGTCGCGCGGCGCCCTTCGGGCCCGGGACGGCGGTGAGGGCGGCGGCGGTCTGCCCGCAGCGCTCGAGCGGGCTGGTGACGACCTGGGCGATCGGCAGCACGGCCGCACGCTGCCCGAGCGCCGCCACCTGCGCCTCGCCCTGCTCGTCGAGGCGCACCCCCGGCGTCCACCCGGCCAGCACGCCGGCGGTGTTCGCGGTGGTCCGGCCGTGGCGGACGAGCAGCAGCGTGGGCACGTGTGCACTGTACGAGGCACGATGTGCGACGTGATCGTCGACCAGGCCGTCTACCGCGACGGCAAGCGCCAGCTCTGCACCGACCTGTCCGACGAGCTGGAGCAGCTCCGCGAGGTACCCGACGGCTTCATCTGGATCGGCCTCAAGGACCCGACGGACGGCGAGTTCGAGCTGGTGCGCGAGGAGCTCGGCCTGCACCCCCTCGCCATCGAGGACGCCGTGAACGGCAACCAGCGCGCCAAGCTGGAGGTCTACGACGGTTCGCTGTTCTGCGTGCTGAAGCCGCTGCGCTACACCGAGTCGACGTCGCAGGTCGAGACCGGCGAGGTCATGGTCTTCGTCGGCGACCACTTCGTGGTGACGGTGCGCCGCGGCGAGGCGATGCCGCTGGCGGAGGTGCGCAAGCGGCTGGAGGACAACGCCGAGAGGCTCTCGCACGGCCCGGCCGCGGTGCTCTACGCCGTGATGGACGCCGTGGTCGACGACTACCTCGAGATCGACGAGGAGATCGGCCAGGACCTCGAGGAGATGGAGGAGAGCGTCTTCGCCGGCGAGGTCGAGGTCGAGCAGCAGGCCGAGGGCGAGGCGAAGCCGGAGAACAGCGCGAGCCGGCGCAAGGGCTCGGCCGACGCCCGCCGCATCTACCTGCTGAAGCGCGAGGTGCTCGAGATCCGGCGCGCCGTGGTGCCGCTGGTCGAGCCGGTGAAGCGGCTGTTCCTGCGCGACGTCCCGCACATCCCCGAGCACTCGAAGCCGTTCTTCCGCGACGTCTCGGACCACTTGCTGCAGGTCGTCGACCACGTCGAGTCCTACGACCGGCTGCTCACCGACATCCTCAGCGCCCACCTGACGCGGGTCTCGGTGCAGCAGAACGACGACATGCGCCGCATCTCGGCCTGGGTCGCGATCGCCGCCGTGCCCACCATGATCGCCGGCATCTACGGCATGAACTTCGAGAACATCCCCGAGCTGCGCTGGCACCTGGGCTACTTCTACGCGCTGGCGCTCATGGCGACCGCCTGCATCGTGCTGTTCCGCTCGTTCAAGCGCAGCGGCTGGCTCTAGGTCAGCGCCGCGCGACGTTGTGCAGGTGCGCCAGCACCTGCTCGCGGCGCTCGGGCTGCAGGCCGTCGGCCTCCTGCACGACGCGCAGCAGGGCGGCGGCGAGCGGGTCCGGGTCGGTCCAGCGGTGCAGCATGACGGTCCAGCGCGGGGTGCGGCCGACGCGCAGCCGCACCATCGGGGTGCGGCCGGGGCCGGGCACCATCCGGACGCTCTTCAGCTCGCCCGGCGTGACGAGCACCCGCCGCAGCGGCCAGCGGAAGCGCACGCCGCCCGGCACCACCTCGGCGCCCAGCGGCAGCATGAACCCGAGCAGCAGCAACCAGACCAGCGGCACCAGCACCAGGGCCGTCGTCCGCCAGCGGGTGAAGAGCGCGACGACCAGCACCGCCAGCAGGGCGAGCGTCGCGACGACGTAGATCGGGCGGGCGTCCTGGTTGCGGTGCACCGGGTCAGCCCGTCGCGTTCAGCACGCCGACGCCGAGCAGCACGGCGATCGCGATGCCGAGGGCGATGCGGTACGGCACGAACACGGTGATCGGGTGCCGCGCCACGAAGCGCAGCAGCCAGGCGATCGACGCCAGCGCGACGACGAACGAGACGCCGGTGCCGACGGCGAGCTGGCCGTAGCCGACGACGCTGGTGTCGACGTCCTTGAGCTCGAACAGCCCGGCGGCGGTGAGCGTCGGGATGGCGAGGAAGAACGACAGCCGCGTCGCCGTGACCCGGTCGAGCCCGCGCAGCAGGCCGGCGCTGATCGTGGCGCCCGATCGCGAGACGCCCGGGACCAGCGCGAAGCACTGGACGACGCCGATGATCACGGCGTCCTTGATCGTGACGCCGCGGTCGTCGTGCACCGCCTGCCGGCCGCGCCGCTCGGCGACCACCAGCACGCCGCTCCACAGCACCAGCGCGGCCGCCACCACCCAGAGGTTGCGCAGCGACCCGGCGATGACGTCGCGCAGCAGGAACCCGACGATCCCGGCCGGGACCGATCCGACGATCACGCACCAGGCGAGCCGGTAGTCGGGGTCGTCGCGGTGCGCGCTGTCGCGCAGCCCGCGCACCCAGGCCACCACCAGCCGTGCGATGTCGCGGGCGAAGTAGAGCAGCGTGGCCACGATCGCGCCGAGCTGGATGACGGCGGTGAACGAGGTGATCGCCTTGCTGTCGACCGGCAGCCCGAGCAGCCCCTCGACGACCGTCAGGTGGCCGGTCGAGGAGACCGGCAGGAACTCGGTGAGCCCCTCGACGACGCCCAGGACGACGGAGTGCAGGTAGGTCAGGTCGCTCACGCGGCGAGCCCCGACTCGTCGAGCACCTCGGCCATGGTGCGCAGGGTCTGCAAGCGGTCCTCCAGGGTGCGGGCGAACGGGGTGACGGACAGCGTCGTGACGCCCGCCTCGGCGTAGGCGGCGAGCCGGTCGCGGACGCGCTCGCGCGGCCCGATCAACGAGGTCGCGTCGACGAAGGCCGTGGGCACGGCGGCGGCGGCGTCGCGCTGGCGCCGGTCGAGGTACAGCTGCTGGATCTGCTCGGCCTCGGCCTCGAAGCCCATCCGGCGGGCCAGCGCGTTGTAGAAGTTCTGATCGCGGCTGCCCATGCCCCCGACGTACAGGGCGGCGTGGGCGCGCAGCGGGTCGGCGGCGCGCTCGACGTCCGGGCCGATCACGACGGGCACGGTGGGCACGACGTCGAAGTCGTCCATCGCCAGCCCGGCCGCAGACCGCCCGCGCCGCAACGGGTCCAGCGACACGGCGGCGTGCTCGGGGCTGAAGAAGATCGCGAGCCAGCCGTCCGCCACCTCGCCGGCGAGCTCGAGGTTCTTCGGGCCGACCGCGGCCAGGTAGACCGGGATGCGCTCGCGCACCGGGTGCACGGTCAGCTTGATCGCCTTGCCCGGGCCGTCGGGCAGCGGCAGCGTGAAGTGCTCGCCCTCGTAGCGCACGGTCTCGCGGCGCAGCGCCATCCGCACGACGTCGAGGTACTCGCGGGTGCGGCCCAACGGCTTGCCGAACCGCACGCCGTGCCAGCCCTCCGACACCTGCGGGCCCGAGACGCCGAGCCCCAGCCGGAACCGCCCGCCGCTCAACGAGTCGAGCGTCGCGGCGGTCATCGCCGTCATGGCCGGGGTGCGCGCGGGGATCTGCAGCACCGCGCTGCCGACGTCGATCCGCTCGGTCTGGGCGGCCACCCAGGTCAGGATCGTCACGGCGTCCGACCCGTAGGCCTCAGCGGCCCAGGCCGAGTCGTAGCCGAGCCGGTCGGCCTCCTTGGCCAGCGCCAGGTTCTCGGCGTCGCCGCCCTGGCCCCAGTAGCCGAGGTTCAGGCCGAGGCGCAGGCGTCCCGGGGTGACGGGGGTGGTGGGCACGGACGCGACTGTAGCGGCGGGCGCTCGTCGCCCAGGCGACGTCCGGACGACGCGCCGAGCACCCGCACGACACGCACACCAGGTGCACACGAGCCGCGCCGGTAGGTTGACCGGCATGCAGCAGCGCACCGTCGGGACGTCGGGCCTGCGGGTCTCCCGGCTCGCCCTCGGCACGATGACCTGGGGCCGCGACACCGACGAGCACGAGTCGCGCGACCAGCTCGCGGCGTTCCTCGAGGCGGGCGGCACGTTCGTCGACACCGCGGCCGGCTACGGCGACGGCGCGGCCGAGGAGCTGCTCGGCGAGCTGCTGCCCGAGCTGGCCGCCCGCGACGACGTCGTCATCTGCACGAAGGCCGGCATCTCGCGGCGCTCGGGGGCACGCGTCGTCGACACCTCGCGCCGGGCCATGCTCGCCTCGCTCGACGCGTCGCTGGCCCGGCTGGGCACCGACCACGTCGACCTCTGGCTGGCGCACACCTGGAGCGACGACGTGCCGCTCGCCGAGACGCTCGACGCGCTCGTGACGGCGGTGCGCACCGGCCGCGCCCGCTACGCCGGCATCTCGAACTACGCCGGGTGGCAGGCCGCCCGCGTCGCGACGCTGGCCGAGGCGCAGGGCGCGGGGCTGATCGTCGCAAACCAGGTCGAGTACTCGCTGCTGTCGCGCGGGGTCGAGGACGACGTCGTGCCCGCCGCGCTCGGGCTCGGTCTGGGGCTCATGGCGTGGTCGCCGCTCGGCCGCGGCGTGCTGACCGGCAAGTACCGCACCGGCACCCCCGCCGACTCGCGGGCCGCCTCGCCGCACTTCGCGACGTTCGTCGAGCGCTACCTCGACGAGGACTCCCGCCGGGTCGTCGAGGCCGTGGTCGCCGCGGCCGACGGGCTCGGCTGCTCCCCCGCCGAGATCGCGCTGGCCTGGGTGCGCGACCAGCCCGGCGTGGTCGCGCCGGTGGTCGGGGCGCGCACCGCCGCGCAGCTGCGCGGCACGCTCACCAGCGAGGACGTCGAGCTGCCGGAGCAGATCCGTGCTGCGCTCGACGAGGTCTCGGTCGGCCTGCGCTGACCTCCGCACCACCCGGTCGGGTGGTCGGCCTCGAGCCGGGGGCCGGACCTGCCGAAGGGTGCACGTGCTCGATGGACTCACGGTGGTGCGCTGGCGCGCAGAGGGTCGGGACCGGCTGCACGTCGAGGGGCCGGACGGCGAACGGCTGGGCCAGCTCGACCTGCACTCGGGCCGGCAGCGCATCGCGGTGCCGACCGCCCGGCGTCAGGTCGAGGACGCCATCGCCGACTGGCTCGTCGCCCACCCGGCGGTGCGTCCGCCGGCCGGTGCCGCGGCACCCTCGGCACCCGCGGACCGCGCGACCACGTCGACCGTCGTCCCGGTGGCTGCCCCTCGCCCGGCCGGTCTGACGCGGGCGCTGCACGCCGGCCGCGGCGCCGTGGCCCGGCGCCGGCAGCGGGTGACCGTCACCATCTCGGTGCCCGGCACGCCCGCGGAGCGTCGGCTGACCCGCCGGCTCGACCGGGTCGGCCCGGGCTGGCGGCTGCTGCCCGCCGCCCCGATCGGCGCGGCCGACGGCGAGCCGGCGCACCTGGTGGTCGGGCCGGCCGGGGTGTGGTGCCTGCGGGTGCAGGAGCGTCCGCACGCCACCGTCTGGGTCTCGGGTGACGTGCTGGTGGCCGACGGGCGCCGCCGCGACGACGTCCCGCGGGTGCGTGCGCTGGCCGAGCAGGCCGCGCGCCGTCTCGCCCTGGTGACCGGCACCCCGGTCGCCGTGCGCGGGCTGGTCGTGCCGATCGGCGCGAGCCGGCTCACCGTGCGACGGCCGTCAGCGGGCGTCGCGGTCGTCGGTGCCCGCGAGGTGCAGCAGTGGCTGCGCGCGCAGCCGCCGGTGCTCGACCAGCAGCGGGTCGAGGCGCTCGTCGAGGCCGCCGGACGTCGCGAGACCTGGCAGTAGCCCCGGCTCGTCCGACCGGAGGTCGGTCAGCTGCGCGCGCGCGGGCTGTTCGCGTCGAGGTCGACGGGGCCCGCGGTGTCGTCCGGCTCGTCGTCCTCGTCGTACTCCTCGTCGTCGAGGCCGGTGTACGAGCTGCCGTCGACGTCGTCCGGCTCGTCGAAGTCGCTGTCGTCGTCGTCCTCGCCCTGGAACACCTCGAGCGGCGTGACCTCGTCGTAGGCGTCGAGCAGGGCGTCGTCGTACGCCTCGAAGGCGATCGCCAGCTCGCGGTAGGCGGCCACGACGACCGGGTCCTCCTCGCCGCGCTTGCCGGCAGCGGCCTCGAGGTGACGCTCCAGCGCAGCGACCAGGGTGCCGAGGGCTGCGCGCGGGTCCGAAGTCATGCGGTGACCGTATCGCGGACGGACGCGGAGGGCGTGCTGCGCGCCGCGAAACCGTTTGGCACCATGGAGGGCGATGATCGACTACGAGTACCGGGTGCTGCGACTCCCCGGGGCGGTGCAGCGGTCCGAGGTGCGCGCGATGCTGACCGAGGAGGCCGAGTACGGCCGCTGGGAGCTGGCTCGCGTGCTGCTCTACGCCGGTGGCGCGCGCCAGGTCTGGTTGCGCCGCCGGATCATCCGGGTGCAGCGCACCGCCTGACGCCGGCCAGCGGCCCGGCCGCTCAGCAGGTGCGCAGCAGCCGGTCGAGCACCCGCACGCCGAAGCCCAGCGCGTCGACCGGCACCCGCTCGTCGACCCCGTGGAACATCGCCGGGAAGTCGAGGTCGGCGGGCAGCTGCAGGGGCGCGAACCCGAAGCCGCGGATGCCGATCTCCGACAGCGCCTTGTTGTCGGTGCCGCCGGACAGGCAGTACGGCAGCACGGGCGCGCCCGGGTCCTCGGCCTGGATCGCGGCGACCATCGCGTCGACGAGCGAGCCGTCGAACGTCGTCTCGAGCGCGATGTCGCGGTGGTGCACCTCGACGTCGACGCCCTCGCCGGCCAGCTCGCGGATCGTCGCCATGAGCTGCTCCTCGTGGCCGGGCAGGAACCGCGTGTCGACGAACGCCTCGGCGAGCTGCGGCACCACGTTGTGCTTGTAGCCGGCCTTGAGCATCGTCGGGTTCGCGGTGTCGCGGAACGTCGCGCCCACGAACCGGGCGACCGTGCCGAGCCGGTCGAGCAGCGGCTGCGGGTCGGACGGGTCGAGCTCGACGCCGGTGATCTCGGTGACGCCCTCGAGGAACTCGCGCACCGTCGGCGTGATCTCGACGGGGAACTCGTGCTGGCCGATGCGGGCGACCGCCGCGCCCAGCTTGGCGACCGCGTTGTCGGTGGTGATCTGCGACCCGTGCCCGGCCCGGCCGTGGGCGAGCAGCCGCAGCCAGGCGATGCCCTTCTCGGCGGTCTGCAGCAGGTAGGCGCGCACCGGGTCGCCGTTCCGGCCCTCGAGCGTCACGGAGTAGCCGCCGACCTCGCTGATCGCCTCGGTGACGCCGTCGAACAGCTCGCGCCGGTGGTCGACCGCGTAGTGGCTGCCGAGCACCCCGCCCGCCTCCTCGTCGGCGAAGAACGCGAACACCAGGTCGCGCGGCGGCTTGCGGCCGCTGCGCGCGAGGTCGCGCAGCACCGCCAGCATCATCGCGTCCATGTCCTTCATGTCGACGGCGCCGCGCCCCCACAGGCAGCCGTCGCGTTGCTCGCCGGCGAACGGGTCGACCTGCCAGTCGCTGGCGTCGGCGGGCACGACGTCGAGGTGGCCGTGCACGATCAGCGCGCCGCGCTCGCGGGTGCCGGCCTCGTCGCCCTCGACCCGCACCACGACGCTGGCCCGGCCCGGCTCGCTCTCGAACAGCTCGGGGTCGAGCCCCACCTCGGTCAGCAGCCCCATGACGTGCTCGGCCGCGGCGCGCTCCCCCGGCCCGCTGCCGTCGCCGTAGTTGCTGGTGTCGATGCGCAGCAGGTCGCGGCACAGGTCGGCGACCTCGGCCTCGGCGGCGGACGGGGTCTGGGCGGTGTCGGCGCGGTCGCTCACCCGGCCACCGTAACCGCGTCTACCGTGACGACGTGAGCGGCGCGACGTGGGCGGACGAGCCGGGTCTGCCCGAGGTGCCGCTGCCCGGCGGCGACGTCACCGAGGGCGTCGTGCGGGTGGGCGGCACGGTGCGCCGTCCGCTCGGAGCGCACTCGCCGGTCGTGCACCTGGTGCTGCGGCACCTGGGGTCCGTGGGGTTCGACGGCGCGCCGCAGCTGCTCGGCGTCGACGACCGGGGCCGCGAGGTGCTCGGCTTCGTCGACGGCGAGGTGGCCGGCCGGCCGTGGCCCGCGTGGGTCGCCGACGACGCGCGCGCCGTCTCGGTGGCCCGGCTGCTGCGCCGGCTCGACGACGCGCTGCTGCCCCTCGGCGTCCCGGCCGGGCTGCCGCCGTCGCCGATCCGCGCGGACGTCGCAGCGCGCCCCGGCCCGCCCCCGACGTTCCTCGGGCACCGCGACGTGACGCCCGAGAACACGGTGTTCCGCGACGGCCAGGCGTCCGCCCTCATCGACTTCGACCTCGTGCGCCCGTCGTCCCGCGTCGACGAGGTCACGAACCTGCTGCTGTGGTGGGGTGCCTGGGCGCCGCCGGCCGACCGCGAGGACGCCGTGCGCGACGTCGACGCCGCCGTCCGCGGCCGGCTGCTGGTCGACGCCTACGGGCTCGACGACGCCGACCGCCGCTGGGTCGTGCCGGTGTCGATCAGCGCCGCCGAGCGCTCGTGGCACTCCATGCGCGAGCTCGCCGAGACCCACGGCGGCGGCTGGGCGCGCATGTGGGCGGACGGCGTCGGCGACCGCATCCGCCGCCGCGAGGCCTGGCTCCGTGAGCACGCCGCCGCCCTCGACGCGGCCCTGCGCGACTGACCCGCCGCGGACGCCGCCGGTGTCCGGCCCGACCCGGCCCCCGTGCTAATCTCGTCGCCGCACTGCGGGCCGCTCACGGCGTCCTCGCGGTTCACCTGTCCGGGTGGCGGAATGGCAGACGCGCTAGCTTGAGGTGCTAGTGCCCTTAACGGGCGTGGGGGTTCAAGTCCCCCTCCGGACACCAGCACTCCAGAGGGTCAACGTGCGGACGGCACTCGCAGCGCAGGCAGCTGCAGGTACGACACCACCCGTCGAGGCGCCTGCCCCTTCACGTTCGTCAGCACCACCCAGACGCACACACCTTCCTGCTCTCCCGGGACGAGCTCGACCTTCGAGCTGACCGTCACCGCTCCCTTGGCATCCGGCCCGGCCTGCTGCCACAGCACCAGCTCGCCCGGCCACCGGGGCGTCGCACCGGCCGGCCACCGCGCGTTGCGGTCGGAGTTGCAGGCGACCTGGAGGTCGCGGTCGGCGGAGTCCGCCGGCCAGTCGGTGACCCCCTGCACCTGCACCAGCATGTTGTCCCTGCTGCGCAACCCGTTCGCGCTGGCGTCGACGGTCAGCGTGGTGGCCGACGCCGTCGTCGCGGCGGTGAGCGAGACCCGCGGCTGCTCTCGGTCGGACCCGGCCGCGCGGGCGCCGGCGGCCGCCGCCCAGCAGCTGGCCACGACGACCAGCACGATCGCCGCCCGCACCGCCCAGCCGGTGCTCGCCGCGACCGCCGGCACCGCGAACGCCAGGAGCGCCACGACGACCACGGCGGCGATCGCCACCGGGTGGTTGCGCACGGTGCGGGCGAGCAGATCACCCGAGACCCCGACCGCCGCGAGCGCGGCGACCACGAGCGCGACCGCTGCGGCGAGCGTCGGGGGCAGCGGGTCCCTGCCGCCGTCCGACGACCTCGCGGGCACGGTCCCGCCGGGCGCGGAGCGACCTCGCCCCGTCAGTCCGGACCTGGACCTCATGGGCGGGGAATGTACGCGCGCGCCGGAGCGGGTGTCCCGGGAACGGTCGAAGCCGGCCCGGCGGTCCGGGCCGGGTCAGACCGTCGCCGACGGTGTTCGAGGCCAGGAGCACGACGAGCTGGGCGACCACTCGGGCCTGGTGAAGCGGCCGGTCCGGGTGCCGTCGACGGCGGCATCGCGCCCTGCTGCCGGGGAAAGACCCTCGCCGGCGGTGAGCCCGAGCAGCTCGTCAGCGGCGGTCCTGGGCACGGCACGACCATGGTCTCCGTACGGCGCGACGTCCAGCACCCGGCGTCAGGTCGGCCGCGACAGGTCGGCGGCGACGTCGCGCAGGAGCACGACGACCCGTCCGACCGTCGTACGCAACACACGGTCGGGTCGGGCGAGGGCCTCGACGTGGCGGCCGATGCGGACGTCGGCGAGCGGCCGCAGGACCACACCGGGGTGCGCGGGCCCGGTCCAGCGCGGGACGAGCGCGCAGCCCTGGCCCTCGGCGACGAGCGCGACGGCGACGGGGAACCCGTTGAGCCGGTGGACGACGCGCACCGGGCGGGAGGCCGCTGCGGCGACGGCGTCGAGCGAGGCGGCGAGCGGGAACCCCTGGTGGACGGCGATCCACGGCTCGTCGGCGACGTCGGCGGCGGTCAGCGGTTCGTCGCGCTCGCTGAGCGGGTGGTCGCGGGGCAGCGCGACGTCGAGGGGCTCGCGCAGCAGCGGCGTCACCGCGACGGTCGGCGGCCAGGGCGGGCCGTGCAGCGGGCGGTGCGCGAGCACCACGTCGTGGTCGGCGCACAGCGCCGGGAAGCGTTCCTGCGCGACGTCCTGGTCGGTGCACCGGACGTCGACGCCCTCGGCCGCGGCGCGGGCGACCAGGCTCGGGAAGAACGCGCTCGCCGCGCTGTCGAACGCGGCGACGTGCACCGGCTGCGGGGAGGCGTCGAGGTACCCGGCCACCGTCTGCTCGGCAGCGGCAAGCGCCGAGGCCACCCCGGCCGCGGCGGCCGCGAGGGCGGTGCCCGCCTCGGTGAGCGCGAGCCGGCGCCCGTCGCGCCGGGTCAGCGGCACGGGCACGGTGCGCTGCAGCGCGGCCAGCTGCTGCGAGACCGCGGACGGCGTGATGTAGAGCGCGGCCGCGACGGCGGTGACGCTGCCGCGGTCACCGAGCTCGCGCAGGATGGCCAGCTGCCTCGCGTCCATGCAGCGATGCTAAAGCGTCGGTTGAGCACCTGGTCGTGGCTCTTCACGCTCGTGCCTGCGCACCCTTGCGTCGTGAGCACCTCGCACGGCACCGGCCGCGCCACCGACGTCGTCCTGCTGCTCGTCGCCGTGGTGTGGGGCAGCAGCTACCTCGTGGCCAAGCAGCTGACCGACGTCGCACCGGTGCTGGTCGTGCTCGGGCTGCGCTACGCGGTGGCGGCGGTGGCGCTGGTGACGGTCTGCATCGCCACCCGGCAGCAGCGGCCCGGACGACGGCAGGCGGCGGTCGCGGTCGGTCTGGGCGTCACGCAGGCCGCGGTGCTGCTGCTGGAGACGTACGGCGTGGCGCGCACGTCGGCGACGAACGCCGGGCTGCTCATCAGCCTGACGGTGGTGCTGACGCCGGTCGTCGACGGGCTCTGGGCGCGCTCCTGGCTGCCGCCCCGGTACTTCGTGGCGGCCGTCCTCGCGGTCGTCGGCGTCGCGCTGCTCGTCTCCGGCGACGGCGTGCACGCCCCCGGCTGGGGCGACGGGCTGGTGCTGGCGGCAGCCGGCGTGCGGGCGGGGCACGTGACGCTGCTCGGGCGGGTGCCGGCCGCCGACCGCACCGGTCCGCTCGTGCTGACGACGATCCAGTGCGTGGTCGGCAGCGTGCTCGTCTGCACGCTCGCCGGCGGGCAGCTCACCGCGGCAGCGCGCCTCACGTCGTCCGACTGGAGCCTGCTGCTCTACCTCGCCCTGGCGTGCAGCGTGTTCGCGTTCCTGGCGCAGACGTGGGCGATCCGCCGCTCGTCGGCGAGCCGGGCCAGCCTGCTGCTGGGCACCGAGCCGGTCTGGGCGGTCGCCGTCGGGGTCGGCCTCGGCGGAGAGTCGCTCACCCCGGTCGTCGCGGTCGGTGCGGCCGTCGTCGTCGGCGCCACGCTGTGGGCGCAGTCCGTCGAGCGGCGCGCCCCCGTCGTGCCGCTCCCGTCCGTCAGGGCCGCCGCGGGTGGCTCGGCCACCAGAACCGCTCGCCGAGCAGGCTGACCCGCGCGGGCACGATCAGGCTGCGGACGACGAGGGTGTCGAGCAGCACGCCGAAGCCGACGATCACCCCGATCTGCGCCAGCTGCACGAGGGGCAGCACGCCGAGCACCGCGAACACGGCGGCGAGCAGGATGCCGGCGCTGGTGATGACGCCGCCGGTGACGGCCAGGGCGGTGACGATCGACGAGCGGGCGTCCGCGCCGCCGCTCGCCTCCTCGCGAGCCCGGGTCGTGAGGAAGATGTTGTAGTCCACGCCGAGCGCGACGAGGAACAGGAACGCGAGCAGCGGTGTCGAGTCGGCCAGCGGCGGGTACCCGAGCAGGTGGTCGAAGGCGAACCAGCTCGCGCCGGTGCTGGCCACGAACGTCGCGACCACCGTCGCCACGAGCAGCACCGCGGCGACCACCGAGCGCAGCAGCAGGAGCAGCACCACCAGCACGATGCCGAGCACGAGCGGCAGCAGCAGCGCGCGGTCCCGGTCGGCCGTGGTGCTGGTGTCGAGCAGCTCGGCGTCCGACCCGCCGACGAGCCCGCCGACCGGGTGCACGGCGTCCCGCAGCGCGCGCACGGCCGTGAAGGCGGCGTCGCTGCCGGGCTGGGCACCCAGCACGACGTCGAAGGCGACCGACCGGTCGTCGGCGCCGGCGCGGCGCACCGAGCTCACGCTGTCGACGTCGGGCAGCGCGCGCTGCACCTCGCCGGCCGCCGCGACGGGCGCGACGACGAGCGTCGGCTGGCTGCTGCCGGCGGGGAACGCCCGCGCCAGCTGCTCCTGGCCGGCGACGGACTCGGGGCGCTGCAGGAACTGCTCGGTCGGCGTCTGCGCCACCGCGATGCCGACGCCGCCGGCGGTGAGCGCCGCGAGCACGACCACGCCGCCCGCGACGACCGCCGCCGGACGCCGCGTCACCCGCTCGCCGACCCGCCGCCACAGCCCGGTGCGGCTCGGATCGGGCTGCCCGACCCGCGGCACGAACGGCCAGAACAGGTTGCGCCCGAACAGCACCAGCGTCGCCGGCAGCAGCAGCAGCGCGAACGCCAGCGCGATGGCGATGCCCAGCGCTCCGGAGTACCCGAGCGACGTGACGAAGGTGTCGCGGGCCAGGCCGAGGCCGAGCAGTGCGAGGACGACGGTGCTCGAGCTGGCGAGCACGGCCGGGGCGGCCGACTCGAGCGCCCGGCGCATGGCGTCGTGCCGGTCGTCGACGAGCCGCAGCTCCTCGCGGTAGCGGGCGATCACGAGCAGCGCGTAGTTGGTGCCTGCCCCGAAGACCAGCACCGACACGATGCCCTTGACCGCGCCGTCCGCGCTCACGTCGGTGACCCGGCTCAGCGCGTCGGTGGCCCGGCTCGCCACCTGGTCGCCCAGGCCGACGACGCCCAGCGGCACGAGCCACAACCAGGGGCTGCGGTACGTGATCAGCAGCAGCAGCGCGACCACGCCGGCGGTGGCCGCGAGCAGCGTCACGTCGGCGCCGTCGAACACCTTGCCGATGTCGGTGGTGAACACCGGGCCGCCGGTCACCGCGACGTCGAGACCCTGCGGCACACCGCGTCGCACCGCTACCCGGACGGCGTCGACGGCCCGCCCGGTGGCGTCGTCGTCGAGGTCGCTGCGCAGCGGGACGACCGTCAGCGCCGTCGTGCCGTCGTCCGACACCTGCACCGCGAGGCCGTCCGGGGCGGCTGCTCCCCCGCCGCCGGTCGGGAGCGCGCCCTGGGCGCGGACGGCGTCGAGCGCGCGCAGCAGCGCGGCGGCGGCCGCAGACCGGTCGGCCTCGGCGAGCCGGCCGTCGCGCGACAGGACGACGAAGAGCGGCTGCACCTCGCTGGCCGGCAGGGTGGCCTGCACGGCGGCCGCCCGCACCGACTCCGCGGACGCCGGCAGCGTCGTCGCGCCCGGGGCCACTTCGCCCGCGCCGGCCAGCGCGAAGACGGCCGCCGAGGCGGCGAGGCCAAGCGCGACGACGACCCACTTGACCCGCGGACCGACCAGACGCCCGAGCGCCCGGGCCGGCGGGCCGAAGAAACCGTGCGCACCGTCTCCACCCTGGAATCTCTCCACGACGGAGAGACTAGACTGACGCGGTGCCCGACCGCGACCCAGAGCCCGACCCGGCGCGCTCCGGCGCGATCGTCGCCGCGCTGCAGGCGCTCACCGTCGCCGTCGACCGGTACGCCGACGTCCGCGGCGGCGCGCACGGCCTGCACCGCACCGACCTCTACGCCCTGGCGCACGTCATGCAGGCCGGCCGCCGCGGCGAGGACCTCACGCCCGGCGCCCTCAGCGCGTCGTTGAACCTCAGCTCGCCCGCGACCTCGGCCCTGCTCGGTCGCCTCGAGCGCGCGGGCCACGTGCGCCGCGAGCACGACACCGCCGACCGCCGCCGCGTCGCCGTCGTCATGACCGACAGCGCGATGGACGCCGGCCGCGCCGTCTTCGGTCCGCTCGGCGACGCGATGCGCGGGGTGCTGGCCACCATGCCCGCCGCCGACCAGCAGGTGGTGCTCGACTTCCTGGAGGCCGCCGTCGCCGCGACGTCCGAGGCCACCGAGGGGACGACGGGCGGGCGCCCCCCGGTCGCGTCCACGTAGCCTGCGACGGTGCCGACCAGCCGACCCACCCGCGAGCAGCTCGCCGACGCCGTGCAGGCGGCGCTCGACACCGACCGCAGCTCGGCGGAGGGCATCCGCAACGGTGGGGGTGCCGACCTGCCGCTCGGCCTGGCCGACGTGTTCGACCGGTACGCCGAGGCGCACGAGGCGCTGCTGCAGGTGCTCGGCGAGCTCGAGCCGGGTGCCCCGGTGCCGGCCGACCTCGCCGACCGCTACACCGGCTGGATCGCGGTCGACGAGATCGGGTAGCGCCGCGACCGCAGCCGCGCGGACCGGTGCTCGTCGGGACGGCCTCCGGCCGCTTCGGCCGGTAACCTGCCCGGATGGACGTCGTCGCGCGCCACAACGTCACCGAGCGCGGCGTCCCCGACGGCCGTCCGATGCTGTTCGCGCACGGGTTCGGCTGCGACCAGCACATGTGGCGATTCGTCGCCCCCGCCTTCGAGGACCGCTTCCGCGTGGTCCTCTTCGACCACGTCGGGTCCGGCGGGGCCGACCCGGCGGGCCACGACCCCGAACGGCACGGCTCGCTCGCCGGCTACGCGCAGGACGTCCTCGACGTCTGCCGCGCGCTCGACCTGCACGACGTCGTCTTCGTCGGCCACTCGGTCTCGGCGATGATGGGCGCGCTGGCCGCGATCGAGGAGCCCGAGCGGTTCTCGCACCTGGTCATGGTGTCGCCGTCGCCGCGCTACACCGACGACGGCGACTACGTCGGGGGGTTCGCGGCGGCCGACATCGAGGACCTGCTGGAGTCGCTCGACAGCAACTACCTGGGGTGGTCGGCGGCGCTGGCGCCGGTGGTCATGGGCAACACCGACCGGCCCGAGCTGGGCGCCGAGCTGACCGCGAGCTTCTGCCGCGCCGACCCCGCCGTCGCCCGCCGCTTCGCCCGCGTCACCTTCACCTCCGACAACCGTGCGGACCTCCCCCTGGTGCGCACCCCCACCCTGGTGCTGCAGTGCACCGACGACGTGATCGCGCCGGTCACGGTGGGCCGCTACGTCGCCGACGCCGTCCCGGGGGCGACGCTGGTGATGCTGGAGGCCACCGGGCACTGCCCGAACCTGAGCGCACCCGAGGCGACCGTCGCGGCCGTCGCCGCGTTCGTCGACCCGTGAGCACCCAGGAGCACGCCGCGGTGACGGCGTCCGGCTCGCTGGTCGAGGACGCCCAGCGGCTGTACGACGCGGCGCCCTGCGGGTACCTCTCGACGGCGCCCGACGGCACCGTGGTGCAGGTCAACGCCACCTTCCTGGCGCTCACGGGGTACTCCGCCGACGAGCTCGTGGGTCGACGTCGATTCATCGACCTGCTGTCCGGCGGGGGCCGGATCTACTACGAGACGCACTACGCCCCGATGCTCTCCATGCAGGGCAGCGCGCAGGGCATCGCGCTCGACCTCGTCCGCGCCGACGGCAGGCGGCTGCCGACGCTGGTCAACGCCGTGCTGGACCGCGACGAGGCGGGGGCACCGCGCGTCGTGCGGGTGGCCGTCTTCGACGCCACGGACCGCCGTGCCTACGAGCGCGAGCTGCTGCGCGCCAAGGAGCGCGCGGAGGCCAGCGAGGACCACGCCCGGGCGCTCGCCCGCACCCTGCAGCAGACGCTCATCCCGCCCCTGCCACCGGACGTGCCAGGGCTCGAGGTGGCCGCCGTCTACCGGCCCGCGGGCGCCGGCGCCGAGGTCGGCGGCGACTTCTACGACGTCTTCCAGCTCGCCGAGGACGACTGGTTCGTGGTGCTCGGCGACGTGTGCGGCAAGGGACCGGGGGCCGCCGTCGTCACCTCGCTGCTGCGCCACGCCGTCCGCGCGGCCGCCGTCGCCTCACCGGACGTCGAGACGGCCCTCCGCCTCACCAACGACGTGCTGCTGCGCGACGACAGCGACCGCTTCTGCACCGCGCTGCTCGCTCGCCTGCGCCGACGAGCGGGCCGCTGGCACGTCACCCTCTGCGCCGCCGGGCACCCGCTGCCGGTGCTGGTGCCGGCGACCGGGACGACCCGCCTGGTCGGTGCACCCGGCTCGCTGCTGGGCGTGCTCGCCGAGCTCGAGCTGCACGCCACCGAGCTCGAGCTGGCGCCCGGCGACCGCCTCCTGCTCTACACCGACGGGGTCACCGAGGCCCGGCGCGACCGCGTCGAGTACGGCGACGACCGGCTGCTCGCGCAGGCGGCCGGCGCCGCGACGGGGGCGCACGCGCTGGTCACCGCCGTGCTCGACGACGCCCTGGCGTTCCAGGGCGGGGTGGCGCGCGACGACATCGCCCTGCTGGCCCTCACCCCGTCGTCCGACCCCTGACCGCTGCGGTCGGCGCTCAGGTGACGGCGGCTGCCGCGGTCTGCAGCGGCAGGGCGGCGCGGAAGCGCTCGACGAAGCGGGCGAAGGCGGCGACGTCGTCGGGGTCCGGGGCGACGGTGTCGACCTCGGCGTCGCGGAACACGACGTCGTCGAGGTAGCCGGCCAGGTCGCCGCCGCCGGCGACCGCGAAGGCCGCGAGGACGGCGATCCCCCAGGCGCCGCCCTCGGACGCCGCGGCACCGACCGAGACCGGGGTGTCGAGAGCCGCAGCCAGCACGCCCTGCGCGACGCCGGCCGTGCGGAACAGGCCGCCGTGGGCGAGCAGGCGGTCGAGGCGCACGCCCTCCTCGTCGAGCAGCACGTCCATGCCGATGCGCAGCGTGGCGAAGAGCGCCAGCAGCTGCGCCCGCACGAACGTGCCGAGGTCGAGCCGGCTGCCCGGGGTGCGGACGACGAGGGGCCGGCCCTCCGCGACACCGGTGACCGGCTCGCCCGAGAGGTAGTTGCTGACCATCAACCCTGCGGCGTCCGGTGCGCCCTCCAGCGCGCTGCGCAGCAGCACCTCGAAGACGCGGGTGCCGTCGGCGTCGCTGCCCAGCAGCGCCGCGAACTCCGCGAAGACGCCGGCCCAGGCGTCGAGCTCGCTGGCACCGTTGTTGCAGTGCACCATCGCGACCGGGCGGCCGTCGGGCGTGGTCACCAGGTCGATGGCGTGGTGCGCCCGCCGCAGATCGCGCTCCAGCACCACCATCGCGAACACGCTCGTGCCCGCGCTGACGTTGCCGGTGCGGGGCGCCACCGAGTTCGTGGCGACCATGCCGGTGCCGGCGTCGCCCTCGGGCGGGCACAGCAGCGCTCCGGGCTGCAGCACGCCGGTCGGGTCGAGCAGCGCCGCGCCGTCCGCCGACAAGCGCCCCGCGTCGTCGCCCGACACCAGCACCGGCGGCAGCAGGTCGAGCAGCGGCCGCGTCGCGCCGGCGTCCGCGGCGAGCCGGTCGTACCGGGCCAGCAGGTCGGCGTCGTAGGTGCGCGTCACCGGGTCGATCGGGAACACGCCGCTCGCGTCGCCGACGCCCAGCACCCGGTGGCCGCCGAGCCGCTCGTGCACCAACCCGGCCAGCGTCGTCAGGTGGGCGACGTGCGGCACGTGCGGCTCGCCGTCGAGCAGCGCCTGGTGCAGGTGCGCCACGCTCCACCGGTGCGGGACGTTGCGGCCCAGCTCGCGGCTCAGCTGCTCGGACGCCGGGCCGGTGCTGGTGTTGCGCCACGTGCGGAACGGCACGAGCAGCTCGCCGTCGTCGTCGAGCGGCAGGTAGCCGTGCATCATCGCCGACACGCCGAGCCCGGCCAGCGACCGCAGCTCGACGCCGTGCCGGTCCCGCACGTCGGCCAGCACCGCGGCCGTGCACGCGCGCAGCCCCTCCCAGACGGCGTCGAGGGAGTACGTCCAGCGGCCGTCGACGAGCTCGTTCTCCCACTCGTGCGAGCCGGCGGCGAGCGGCACGTGGTCGGGCCCGATCAGCACGCCCTTGATGCGGGTCGAGCCCAGTTCGACCCCCAGCACCGCCCGTCCGGACGCGACGACGTCCGCGGCGCTCACAGCCCGCCGGCCAGCCGGTAGTAGGCCTGGTTCCACTGCAGCTCGCGCTCGAACCGGTCGACCGTCGTGCCGTCCTCGATGGTGAGCAGCTCGACGCGGGCGATGCGGGCCAGCACGCGGAACGCGTCGAGCCCGGCGGCGGTCGACAGCACGGTGTGGTGCGCGCCGCCGGCCAGCAGCCACGACTCGGCGCTGGTGGTGAAGTCGGGGCGCGGCTTCCAGACCGCCCGCGCGACCGGCAGGTGCGGCAGCTCGCCGCGCGCGTCGACCAGGTCGACGACGTTCGCGGTGAGCCGGAACCGGTCGCGCACGTCGGCCAGCGAGACGACCACGCCGGGGCCGGGGTCGGCCTGGAACACCATGCGCACCGGGTCCTCGCGCCCGCCGATGCCCAGCGGGTGCACCTCGATGCGCGGCGTCGACGTCGTGAGCGAGGGGCAGACCTCGAGCATGTGGGCGCCCAGCACCAGCTCGTCGCCCGGCGTCAGGTCGTAGGTGTAGTCCTCCATGAGCGAGGCCCCGCCGGGCAGCCCCTCGCCCATCACCTTGGCGGCGCGCACCAGGGCGGCGGTCTTCCAGTCGCCCTCGGCGCCGAACCCGTAGCCGCGCGCCATCAGCCGCTGCACGGCCAGGCCCGGCAGCTGCCGCAGGCCGCCGAGGTCCTCGAAGCTGGTGGTGAACGCCTTGGCGCCCAACGACTCCAGCTTGGCCAGCAACCCCAGCTCCTGGCGCGCGGCGTACCGGAGCGACTCGTGCCGCTCGCCGCCCCGGCGCAGCTGCGGCTCGACGTCGTAGTCGGTCTCGTACTCGCGCACCAGCACGTCGACGTCGGCGTCGGCCGCCGCGTCGACCGCGGCCGCCAGCTCGTTGACGGCCCAGGTGTTGGTGGAGATGCCGAAGCGGATCTCGGCCTCGGTCTTGTCGCCCTCGGTCACCGCGACGTCGCGCATGTTGTCGCCGAACCGGGCCAGCCGCAGCTCGTGCAGCGCGGCCCACCCGGCGGCGCCCCGCACCCAGGTGCCCACGCGGGCGAGCACGGACGGGTCGGAGACGTGGCCGGCCACGGTGGTGCGGGTCGTGTTCATGCGCGCGTGCACGTACCCGTGCTCGCGGTCGCCGTGCGCGGCCTGGTTGAGGTTCATGAAGTCGAAGTCGATCGTCGCCCACGGCAGCTCGACGTTCGCCTGGGTGTGCAGGTGCAGCAACGGCTTGCGCAGCGCGTCGAGGCCGGCGATCCACATCTTCGACGGGCTGAACGTGTGCATCCAGGTGACGACGCCCAGCACGCGGTCGTCGGCGTTCGCCTCGAGCATCACGCGGCGGATCGTCGTGCTGTCGGCCAGCACCGGCTTCCAGACGACGGGCGCGGGGACGGCGTCGGCCGCGTCGAGGGCGCGGGCGATCTCCTGCGACTGCGCCGCGACCTGGTCGAGCACCTCGGGCCCGTAGAGGTGCTGGCTGCCGGTCAGGAACCAGACCTCGCGGTCGGCGTAGGGGGTCGTCATGCTCGGTGCTCCTCGTGGTCGGCCGGTGCGCTCGCCTGGCCGTAGGCGTGCTGGTAGCGGTGGTGCAGTGCGGCGATCGCCGCGTCGGGGATGGGGACGACGGGCCCGCCCTGCCGTGCCAGGTGCACGCTGCGGGCGACGTCCTCGCACATGACGGCGGCCTTCACGGCGGAGCGCGCGTCGTTCCCGACGGTGAACACGCCGTGGTTGGCCATCAGCACCGCGGGCGAGGCGCTGGACCGCAGCGTCTCGACGACGCCCCGGCCGATGGAGTCGTCGCCGATCATCGCGAACGGCCCCACCGGGATCGGGCCACCGAACTCGTCGGCGATCGCCGTCAGCACGCACGGGATGGCCTCGTGCCGGGCCGCCCAGCCGCACGCGTACGGCGAGTGCGTGTGCACCACGCCGCCGGTGCCGGGGCGGTGCCGGTAGACGTAGGCGTGGGCGGCCGTGTCGGACGACGGGCGGCCGGTGCCCTCGAGCTGGTTGCCGTCGAGGTCGCACAGCACCATGTCCTCGGCCCGCAGGTCGTCGTACGAGACGCCGCTCGGCTTGATGAGGAAGGTCTCGGTGCCGGGCACGAGGGCCGACACGTTGCCCGCCGTCCAGGCCACCAGGCCCCACCGCACCAGCTCGCGGTGCAGGTCGACCAGCTCGGCCCGCAGGTCGTGCATGCCGTCGTCCCTTCGCTTGAGAGCGCTAACAGCGTCACTCGCGAGAGGCAGCGACGGTGCCGGCGTTCGGGGTGCGCGAACCACGGCGTCCTGCCGGGCCGTCGCGCACCGCTCACAGTGGGCGTCCCCAAACCCGTTGTCAAGCACCGGATCTCTGGGCTCGGCGGCGCCGAGGTCACGAACGCATCACGTCGGCCCGAGCCCTTGACAGCGATTTCGGACGGCTGCCATGTTGGCGCTAACAACCCTTCGGCACAGTCGCCGTCGGGTCATCGACAACGGGGTCCGATGACTGGGCCCCACCCCCTCGTCACCCACGAACCAAGGGATGGGCTCAGATGTCCGCACGACGCATCGCCACCGCCTGCATCGGCGCCGCCGCCGTCACGTCGCTGGTGGCGGCCTGCAGCACCGGCACCACCTCCGGCTCCTCCGGCAGCGGCAGCAGCAGCTCGAGCACCGCCGCCGCCGTCGAGACCTCCCTCGGCGCCGACGTGGGCGGCATCCCCGCCGCCATCACCGCCGCCGGCGGCACCGAGGAGCTGACCACCCCGAAGCCCGAGGGCGTCTCGGCCCAGTACGGCCCGGTCTGCAAGGCCTCCAGCCTCGGCATCGGCAAGATCGACTTCAAGACCGACACCATCGGGTGGGCGCAGTCGGAGAAGGAGGCCAACCCCTTCCGCATCGCGTCGACCAAGTCGCAGATCGAGGCCGCGAAGGCCAAGGGCTGGAAGCTGCTCACCACGAACGCGCAGTCGAACGTGCAGCAGGAGAACAGCGACATCAAGGGCATGATCGACAAGGGCGCCAAGGCGATCATCTTCTCGCCGATCAACTCCACCGGTCTCGGTGAGGCGATCGCGTACGCGAAGCAGAAGAAGGTCGCGATGATCCCCGTCGACCGCAACATCACCGGCGTCAAGGGCTGCGAGGACGTCGGCCCGCAGCTCGGGTCCGACTTCGTCGAGCAGGGCCGCCGCGCCGCCGACGCGATGATCAAGGCCACGGGCGGCAAGGCCAAGCTCGCCATCCTGCTCGGCGCCTCCGGCGTCAACGTGACCGACGACCGCACCGCCGGCTTCCTCGACCAGCTGAAGAAGCAGAACGCCACCGGCATCGAGGTCGTCTTCCAGCAGACCGCCGACTTCACCCGGGAGAAGGGCAAGAGCGTCACCGAGACGCTGCTGCGCTCGCACCCCGACGTCACCGCGATCTACGCGGAGAACGACGAGATGGGGCTGGGCGCGCTGGCCGCGCTCGACGACGCCGGCAAGTCCGGCACCGACAAGGTGCACATCGTCTCGATCGACGGCACCAAGGGCGCCGTGCAGGCCATCGTCGACGGCAACTTCGACGCGGTCATCGAGTCGAACCCGGCGTACGGCCCGTCGGCGCAGGCCGCGCTCGAGGCGTACGTGAACGGCGACGGCGCACCCGCGGTCACCATCACGACCGACAACCAGTACGACAAGAGCAACGCGGCCCAGGCCATCGCCGACGGCACCGCGTACTGAGCACCCCGGGACACCAGCACATGACCAGCAGCACCAGCCCGCCGACGCTCTCGGTCGTCGGCGCCAGCAAGCGGTTCGCGGGGGTGGACGCCCTCACCGACGTCTCCCTCGACCTGCACCCCGGCTCGGTGCACGCGCTGGTCGGTGAGAACGGCGCCGGCAAGTCGACGCTCATCAAGCTGATGACGGGCGTGCACCAGCTCGACGAGGGCACCGTGCGGCTGCGGGGCGAGGAGGTCGCGTTCTCCTCGCCCCGGGCCGCGCAGCAGGCCGGCATCGCGACGATCTACCAGGAGGTGCACCTCGCGCCGCAGCTCAGCGTGGCGCGCAACTTCTTCCTCGGTCGCGAGCTCACCCGGTTCGGCGCCCTCGACCTGCGCCGGATGCACGACCGGGCGCGCACCGAGCTGCTGCGCTTCGGCATCGACGCCGACGTCCGGCGTCCGCTGGGCGAGCTGGGGCTCGGCGTGCAGCAGATGGTCGCCATCGCCCGCGCCGTCTCGACGGCGGCGGGCGTGGTGATCATGGACGAGCCGACGTCGTCGCTCGAGCCGCGCGAGGTCGACAAGCTGCTCGAGGTCGTGGCGCTGCTGAAGGCGGACGGCGTCTCGGTGGTCTACGTGTCGCACAAGCTCGACGAGGTGTTCCGCGCGTGCGACACCATCACGGTGCTGCGCGACGGGCGGCTGGTGCACACCGGGCCCACCGCCGAGCTCGACAAGCGCGGGCTCATCTCGCTGATGCTCGGCCGCGACGCCGGCGACCTGGCCGGCGGCCGCACCCGGCTCGCGTCGGGGCACGCCGTCGACGACGACGTCGCACCGGTGCTCAGCGCGCGGCACCTGTCGCGGCGGCTGGTGCTGGACGACGTCACGGTCGAGGTGCGGCCGGGCCAGGTCGTCGGCCTCGCGGGGCTGCTCGGCTCGGGCCGCAGCGAGACGGCGAAGGCGGTGTTCGGCGCGATGCCGCTCGACGGCGGCGAGGTGCGGGTGGGCGACACGACGTTCGCGCACCAGACGCCGGCGTCGCGGATCGGGCACGGCGTCGCGATGCTGCCGGAGGACCGCAAGACCGAGGGGATCGTGCCGGACATGTCGATCCGGGACAACATCGGGCTGGCCGCGCTCCCCCAGCTGACCCGCGGCGGGCTGGTGTCGGGGCGCAAGCTCGACGAGCTGGTCGAGGTGTTCGTGCGCAGGCTGCGCATCCGCGCGTCCAGCCCGCTGCAGAAGGTGTCGCAGCTGTCCGGGGGCAACCAGCAGAAGGTGCTGCTCGCCCGGCTGCTGTGCCTCAACCCGCGCGTGCTCCTGCTCGACGAGCCGACGCGCGGCATCGACGTCGGCGCGAAGGCCGAGGTGCAGGCGCTGATCGCCGAGCTGGCGGAGAAGGGCATGGCGGTGGTGATGATCTCGTCCGAGATCGAGGAGGTCGTGGAGGGCAGCGACGACGTCGTCGTGCTGCGCGACGGCCGGCAGGTCGGGCTGCTGCGCGGCGACGCGATCAGCGAGGAGGCGATCATGGACCTCATCGCCGGTGCGGCCGACGACGCGGCCCGCTCCCACGAGGGCGAGGCGGCCCGGTGAGCGCGCAGACCGAGGCCGCGCCCGAGCGCGGGACGAGCGGCCGCACCGTCGCCGAGCGGCTCGGGTACGAGGGCTCGTGGAGCGGCTGGCTGCGCGAGCGCGGCGTGTACCTCGCCCTCGCCGTCCTGGTGCTCTACAACGCGTTCGCCACGACGAACTTCCTGACCACCGACACCATCCAGCTGCTGTTCTCGCAGCTGCCGCCGGTGATCATCGTGTCGCTCGGCATGGCGCTGGTGATCGGCACCGGCGGCGTCGACCTCTCGGTGGGCGCCACCATGGCGATCGCCAGCGCGGTGCTCGCGAAGTTCGTGCTGCCGGCCGGTCAGGGCGGCGTCGGCGCGAGCATCACCGTCGCGATCGCCGCCGCCGTCGTCGCGGGGCTGCTCGTCGGGGTGCTGAACGGCACCGTCGTCGCGGTCGCCCAGGTGCAGCCCATCGTCGCGACGCTGGCGCTGCTGGTGGCCGGCCGCGGCATCGCGCTCGTCATCACCGGCGGCGCCCTCGTCGAGCTGTTCGTGCCGTTCTTCCAGACCGTCCGCAAGGGCGCGCTGGTGGGCATCCCGTACGTGATGCTCGTCGCGGTGCTGCTGGCGCTGCTCATGAGCTTCGTGGTGCGCCGCACCGGGTTCGGCTTCCGCACCCTGGCGATCGGCGGCAACCGCCGGGCCAGCGTGCTGGCCGGGCTGCCGGTGAAGCGCACGCTCGTCACGGTCTACGCGCTGTCCGGTGGGCTGGCCGCCGTCGCAGGCGTCATCGCCACGGCCCGGCTGCGGGCCAGCGACCCGTCGTACATCGGTCTGCTCTTCGAGCTCAGCGCCATCACCGCCGTCGTGGTCGGCGGCACCGCGCTGGACGGCGGCCGAGTGCGCATCCTCGGCACCGTCACGGGGGCGGTGCTGATCCAGCTGCTCGAGACGACCCTGGTGTCGCACAACGTCCCCGACTCCGTCGCCCGCATCGTGGAGGCCGCGATCATCGTCACCGCCGTGTTCGTCCAGCGCAGCTCGAGGAGAGGGTCATGAGCAGCCCGAGCAGCACCAGCAGCCAGGGCGTCGTCACCACCCCCGCCGACGACCCCGGCGTCCGGGCCGCGGCCGACCGGCGTCGCTCGCTGACGTCGATCGTGTCGCGCAACGGCGCCGTGGCGGTGCTGCTGCTGGTGGTGGTGCTCGGCGTCGTGACCGTGCCGTCGTTCGGCTCGGCCGACAACCTGCGCAACGTCGCCCTGGCGGCGTCGTTCATCGGCATCATCGCCGCCGGCATGACGTTCGTGATCATCAGCGGCGGCATCGACCTGTCGGTCGGGTCGACGTACGCGCTGGCGGTCATCCTCTCGGCGTCCGCCGCCCGGTACGGCTCCTGGGCCGCGATCGGGGCCGGGCTCGGTGCGGCCGCGCTCGTCGGCCTGGTGCAGGGCGTGGTCATCTCGTGGCTGCGGCTGCCGCCGTTCATCGTCACGCTGGCCGGGCTCACCGGCGTCCGCGGTCTGGTCTTCCTCATCACGCACGAGGGCAACGACCACCCGCAGATCGAGGGGTTCCGGGTCTTCGAGGTGCTCGGCACCGGCCGGCTGGCCACGATCGGCACGCCGGTCTGGATCATGCTGGTCTGCTTCGCGATCGGCTGGTGGGTGCTGAACCGCACGCCCTTCGGCCAGTCGCTGCAGGCCATCGGCGGCAACCGGCCGGCGGCCGAGCTGATGGGTCTGCCGGTGCGTCGCAACACGGTGACGGTCTACGTCGTGAGCGCCCTGGCGGCCGGGCTCGCCGGCCTGCTGACGACGGCGGTGTCGGGCGGCGGCCAGGAGGCGCGGATCGGCGACTCGTACGAGCTGCAGGCCATCGCGGCCGTGGTCATCGGCGGCACGCTGCTCAGCGGCGGCGTCGGGTCGATGATCGGCTCGCTGGCCGGCGTCAGCCTGCTGTTCGTCATCCAGAACCTGATCGTGCAGGGCGCCAACCTCAACTCGTACGTGCAGCAGGTGGTGTCGGGCGCGTTCCTGCTCGTGGTCGTCATCCTGCAGGCCACGCTGAGCCGCCGGTCGGCGGCCGCGGGGCCGTGAGGACGCGCCCGCAGACCGGCGGCCCGGGACCCCACCCCCGGGCCGCCCTAGACTCGGCCCCGACCGCACGTCGAGCGAGCAGCCAGGGAGCCACCATGCGCCGGCAGGACGCCGACGCGCCGGGGGGCGACCCAGCCCGGCCGCCCGCCATGTCGGACGTCGCGGTGCTCGCCGGCGTCTCGCACCAGACGGTCTCGCGGGTGCTCAACGAGCACCCCAACGTCTCGCGGGCCACCCGCGCGAAGGTGCTCGAGGCCATCGAGGCCCTCGGCTACCGGCGCAACCTGTCGGCGCGGGCCCTGGCCACCGGCCGGTCGAACGTCGTCGGCGTGATCGCGCAGAACACCACGCTCTTCGGGCCGTCGTCGACCATCGCGGCGCTGAGCGTCGCGGCGCTCGACGTCGGCATGGCGGTCACGCTCGGCCACCTGCGCGACTTCGACCGCACCTCGATGCGGGCCACCGTCGACCGGCTGATGAGCCAGGGCGTGGCGGGCATCATCCTGCTGCTGCCGCTGCTGCTGGCCGAGGACGTGATCGGCGCCCTGCCCGGTGACGTGCCGCTGGTCACCGTCGACGGCCCGCCCGACTGGCAGGGGTCGAACGTGCTGGTCGACCAGGAGCGGGGCGGCGTGCTGGCCACCGAGCACCTGCTCGCCGCCGGGCACCGCTCGGTCTGGCACGTCGCGGGTCCGGAGGCGTGGAACGACAGCCGGGCGCGGCAGCGCGGCTGGGAGCGCGCGCTGGCCGACGCCGGGCAGGACGCGCCGCCCGTGCTGCGGGCCGACTGGTCGCCGCGCTCGGGCCACGAGGCCGGGCAGCTGCTGGCGCGCATCCCCGACTGCACCGCCGTCTTCGCTGCCAACGACCACGTGGCGCTCGGCCTGACCCGTGCGCTCGCCGAGCACGGCCGCTCGGTGCCGGGCGACGTGAGCATCGTCGGGTACGACGACGTCCCGGAGTCGGAGTTCTTCAGCCCGCCCCTGACCACCGTGCGCCAGGACTTCGACCGCCTCGGCCACGAGAGCCTCGGCCTGCTCACCCAGCAGCTGCGGGCCGGCGACCGCACGCCGCAGCGGGTGCTGATCGACCCCGTGCTCGTCGAGCGGTCGTCCGTGGTGTCGGCGACGGTGGGCGCATGAGCGACGCGACGCCCGTCCCCGCCTCCGGCACGCAGCTCGAGCTGCAGCACGGCTCCCAGCACGCGGTCGTGGTGACCACCGGTGCCGCCGTCCGCTTGTACTCGGACGGCGGGCGCGACGTCCTGCTGCCGTTCGAGGCCGACGAGGTGGCACCCGCGTTCCACGGCGCGGTGCTCGCGCCCTGGCCGAATCGGTTGCAGGACGGCAGCTACACCTTCGACGGCACCGCGTTCCAGGCGCCGGTGAACGAGATCGGGCGCTCGACGGCGCTGCACGGGCTGGTCGCGTGGACGGCCTGGCGGGTCGACGACGCCGGGCCGGACCGTGCCGTGCTCGGGGTGCGGCTGCCGCCGTCGCCCGCCTACCCGGGCACGCTCGACCTGCAGGTGACCTACGAGCTCGGCGACGACGGGCTCACGGTCACCGCGTCGGCGCAGAACGTGGGCGGTGTGCCCGCGCCGTACGGCATCGGCTTCCACCCGTGGCTCTCGCCCGGCCCCGGCGGGGTCGACGCGTGCACGCTCGAGGTGGCCGCCGCGGGGCACGTCGTCGTCGACGACCGGCTGCTCCCCCGCGGCGTCGACGGCGTCGACCTGGACCCGGCCCACGAGTGGCGCACCGCCCGCCCGCTGCGCGACGTCCTGCTGGACGACGCCTACGTCGAGGTCGAGCGCGCCGCGGACGGTCGCTCCTGGGCGCGCCTGGCCGGCGACGACGGGCACGTCGTCGAGGTCTGGATGGACGACGCCT
The DNA here is from genome assembly GCF_054776675.1 of Angustibacter aerolatus. NCBI lineage: Bacteria > Bacillati > Actinomycetota > Actinomycetes > Kineosporiales > Kineosporiaceae > Angustibacter > Angustibacter aerolatus. The sequence continues at coordinate 10,069 of NZ_BAAHBM010000012.1, read as the reverse complement.
GCCGGGCCTGGCAGGTCTGCACCGGCGACGCCGTCGAGGACGTCGCGCACCGACGGCGCGGTGTCGCGGTCGAGCCGATGACGTGCGTGGCCGACGCGTTCCGCACCGGCGACGACCTCGTGGTGCTGCCGCCGGGTGCGACGCACCGGGTGCGCTGGGGCGTGGGCCTGCGGCGACCCGCCTGACCCGCCCGGCTCCTAGCGGAGCGAGCCCGCGCCGTCCTCGACGACGCGGCGGGCCAGCTCGCTGATCTTCACGTTCAGCTCGGACGACAGCCGCCGCATGACGCCGAACGCCTGGTCGCTGGTGATGCCGTGCGCGGCCATCAGCAGGCCGACCGCGACACCGATCTCGCGGTTGCTCTCGAGCCCGCGGGTCAGCGTCTCGGCGCGGTCGTGGTCGCTGGCGCTGGTGAGCGCCGCGGTGGCGAACGCCGCCAGCAGCGCACCGGTGTCGCCGGCCGCCTCGTCGAACGCGCCGACGGTGTCGGAGAACAGGTTCAGCGCCCCGACCTTGCGGTCGTCGACGAGCAGCCGGTAGCCGGCCATGCCGCGCACCGGGGTCTCGGCCAGCAGACGGCGGCGCAGCTCGGGCCACGGGTTCTCGGGCAGCGCGATGTCCGGCGTCAGCTGGTAGGCGCGGTCGAGGATGGCGTCGATGCACGGCCCCTCGCGGGTCTCCCGCTCGAGGTCGTCGACCGTCCGCGCGACGTCGTCGGTCGCCGCGACCGTCTCGAACCGGCCGCGGCGCGCGAGCACCAGGCTGGCGTGGTCGCAGCCGGGCACCAGCTGCCGGGCTGTGTCGACGATGGCCTGCTGCACGGTCTCGGCACCGGGACGGGCGTTCACCACGGCGGCGAGGTCGGCGAAGGTGCTGGCGACGGTCGGATCGATCACGGGAGGCAGTATCGCCCGAACGGCTGCGACCCACTACCCGTCGGGCTGCAACGACCCGGTGCGCGCCGGCGGGTGCGCTCCGGACCCGTGCGGTAGAAGAGACGCATGGAGCCGTTGCCCGAGGTGCGTGAGGCCGCGACGCAGCTGAACCGGCTGAACCCCGACACCGACTTCCTCGGGGTGCTGGGCGACGTGGCCGATCGCGCGCAGCGGTTGGTGCCGTCGTGCGTCGGGGTCAGCGTCACCGTGCTCGTCGACGACCGGCCGTACACGCTCACCTCCACCAGCGACGAGATCGCCGTGCTCGACGGCGCGCAGTACGTCGACGGCGGCCCGTGCGTCGACGCCGCCCGCACCCTCGACCAGGTCGACGTGCTGGACGTCCTCGACGAACAGCGGTGGACGCTGTTCGCCCGCGCCGCCGGCGCGTCCGGCGTCCGCTCGACGCTGTCGATGCCGTTGTACGCCGCGGGCAGCCAGCTGCCGGGTGCGATCAACCTCTACGCCAGCGAGCCGGACGCCTTCGCCGGCAGCCGCGACGAGCTGGCGGCGGTGTTCCATGCGCCCGTCGAGAGCCTGGTGGACGACGCCGACCTGTCGTTCACCACCCGCGACCGAGCGCGCGAGCTACCCGACCAGGTCGCCGAGGACGGGCTCGTCGACGTGGCGTCCGGCATCCTGCTCGCCGAGCGGCAGTGGTCGCCGCAGCTGAGCCGCCGGCGGATGCAGGAGGCCGCGGACCAGGCGCACGTGTCGCTCTCGGCCGTCGCCCGCACGGTCATCGAGCTGCGCGCCTAGCCTCCGCGCCGTCCCGTCGACGGGCGCGTCACCCGCGCAGCTGCTTCGCGAGCGGGCAGCCGAACGGGTCGGGGGCTCGCGATCCGACCGTCCGCAGGTGGGTCAGGACGGCGCGGAAGGCGGCGACCAGCGAGGTCTCGGTGTAGGTGACGCCCTGCTGCTCGCAGTGCGCCCGGACGAGCGGACGCGCCCGGCGCAGGTTCACCCGCGGCATGCTCGGGAAGAGGTGGTGCTCGACCTGGTGGTTCAACCCGCCCATGAGCAGGTCGACGAACCACCCGCCGGTCACGTTGCGCGACATGAGCACCTGCCGGCTGAGGAAGTCGAGCTTCGCGTCCCGCGGCACGACGGGCATGCCGGTGTGGTTCGGGGCGAAGGCACCACCCAGGTGGACGCCGAACAGCGCCAGGTGCACGGCCACGAAGGCGGCCGCCTTGCCGGGCGACAGCACCAGCAGCAGCCCGCCCAGGTAGAGCGTCCAGTGCGTCACGACCAGCGCGACGTCGCGCAGCCGGCCGCGCCGCGGCCCGCCGCGCACCAGCGACCGCACGCTGTCGGCGTGCAGGTTGAACCCCTCGAGCGCGAGCAGGGGGAAGAACCACCAGGCCTGGCGGTGCGCGAGCCAGGCAAGCACGCCGGTGCGCGAGCGAGCGGCGTCGTCGTGGAACGAGAGCACCTTCGACTCCACGTCGCCGTCGGTGCCGAGCCGGTTCGGCGCCTGGTGGTGCGGGTTGTGCTTGCCCTGCCACCACGAGTAGCTCAGGCCGGTCATCAGGCACGCGAACACCCGGCCGGTCCACTCGTTGGCGCGCGCGGTGGCGAACACCTGCCGGTGGGCGCCGTCGTGGCCGAGGTAGGCGCACTGGGTGAGCACCAGCGCCAGCGCGGCGGCCATCAGCAGGGTCAGCCACGAGTCGCCCAGCAGCACGACGCCGGTGACGACGCCGCCCAGCCCGGCGGCGACCAGCGCGATGACGGCGGCGTAGTAGCCGCGGCGCCGGTGCAGCAGCCCGGCCGCCTGCACCTGCCGCGACAGCGCCGCGTAGGTGCTGGCCTGGCGGGCCTGCCGGCCCGCCGGTGCGTCGGGGGGCGCCGCCGCGCGCGAGGTGGTGGTCGTGGTCATCGGACCGCCTGCCGTGAGGTGTCGTGCGCGTCGGCCTGGGTCCGGGGCCCTACCGTTCGACGCTACCCCGGTCGGTCAGCCGACGCCGAGCTGAGCCGGGTCGAGATCTCCGTCGAGCACGGACCGCGCGATGTCGGTCAGCCGGCCACCCGAGCGGCGGGCGTAGCCGCGCATGTGCTGGAAGGCCGCGTCGACCTCGAGCCCCGTGCGGGCGGCGAGCGCACCCTTCGCCTGCTCGATGAGCACCCGGCTCTGCAGGGCGCCCTGCAGCTGCTCGGTCAGCACGGTCTGCTCGCGCAGCGTGCGCTCCTGCAGCAGGCCGATCGTCGCGACGTCGGCCAGCGCCTGCCCGACCGCGAGCTCCTCGGCGGTCATCGGCACGTCGTCCGCGGCGAACAGGTTCAGGCCGCCGACGACCTGCCGGCGGAGCCGCATGGGCAGCGCGTGCGCCGTGACGAACCCGGCGCTCTGCAGCCCGGCGACGAACCGCGGCCAGCGCGAGCGCGCGTCGTGCTGCTCGACGTTCACCACCTGCTGACCGGTGTGGAAGCTGTCGAGGCAGGGACCCTGCTCGACCTGCAGCTCGAACAGCTCGACCAGCCGCGAGCGCTCGGTGGTGCTCGCCACCAGGCGCAGCGTGCCGTGCTCGTTCGCCAGCATCAGCCCCGCTGCCCGCGCGGGCAGCAGCTCGACGCACCGCTCGCACAGCAGCGCCAGGAAGTCGACCACGTCGTAGTCGTCGACCAGCGTGTCGGCCAGCTCGACGAACACCTCCGCCAGGCGTGTGGTCTCAGCCATCGGAATCATCCCTCTCGTGCCCCCGTCGGTTGCCGCCGACGTCGGGGGCGACGTCCGGCGCGGTCCAGAAGTCGATCCGTCGCGCGAGCACGTCGCGCGACAGCTTCAGCAGCGGCACGCCGGACGCCCAGGCGTGCGCACGCAGCAGCACCAGCGCGTCACCCAGCGGCACCTGCGCCAGCACGCTCAGGGCGCCGGTGGCCTGGTGCACCTCGTCGCGGTCCTCGACGACGGGCAGCGGCAGCAGCTCGTCGTCCGGCACGGTGACGTGCCGCGTGACGTGCAGCATGACGGTCGTGGCGGCCTCGGCCCAGGCCAGCGCCTCGACGAGGGCGTCGTGCGACAGGTGGCCGACGCGGTCGCGGTAGAGGTCGAGCACCCCGACCCGCAGGCCCCCGACCCGCAGCGGGAAGGCGAACGCGGCGCAGATGCCGGCGCGCAGCGCGCCGTCGGTGAACGTCGGGTACCGAGACGGACCGGTGCGCGCCAGGTCGGGGTGCAGGGCCGGCCGGCCGTGCTCCGAGGCGTCGACGCACGGACCCTCGCCCAGCGAGAACTGCAGCTGCTCGGCGGTCACCGCGACGCCGTTGCTCGCCGCCACCGTGCCGAGCGGTCCCAGATCGTTCATGAGGATCAACCCCGCCCCCGTCACCTGCACCGCCTCGGCGCACTCGTCGACCAGCCGCTGCGCGAGCGCACGGTCGTCCGTGGGGGGTCGGGTCAGCTGGCTGAGGATCTGGGCTGACCTCCTCGACGGCATCCGTCCTCCGGTCCTGGGGCAGTGGCCGCCGGGCAGGGAACGGATGCTCCGACCCTAGTGCACCGACGTCTGGCGCGTTCACCCTGCGCGGCGGTCTCAGCGCAGCGGCTCCAGGCGTCGGGGGCGCAGCCGGCGCTTGCTGGCGTACATGTCGCGGTCGGCCGCGGCCAGGGCGTCGAGCGCGCGCACGGCCGGTGGGCGCAGCTGCGCGTGCCCGACGGCGACGGAGACCTCGACCGTCGCCCCGTCGGGCGTCTCGAACGGTCCGCCGACGGCTGCCTCGAGCGCGCGGGCCAGCGCGGCCGCCGCGAGCGGCCCGGCCCCGGTGCTCAGCACCGCGAACTCGTCGCCGCCGGTCCGCGCCGCGGTGTCGCCGTCGCGCAGGGCCGCCCGCAGCCGGTGGGCGACCTCGACGAGCACCTGGTCGCCCACCACGTGCCCGTGCTCGTCGTTGACCGCCTTGAAGTGGTCCAGGTCGAGCACCAGCACCGCCCCGGCGGGCTCGGTCTCGTCGCGCCGGCGCCCGCCGGGCCGGGCCGTGCCCCGCAGCAGGTGGGCGAACGCCGTCTGGTTGAGCAGCCCGGTCAGGCCGTCGAGCTGCAGCCGGCGCAGCAGCTCGGCCCGCTCCGCGACGTCGTCGGTGACGTCCTGCGCCACCAGCCCCACCCCGGACGGCCCGTCGGGCGAGACGTGCAGCGGGAACGCCAGCGCCCGCCAGGTCTCGCCGGCCGCGTGGGTCAACCGCACCTCGGCCCCCTCGAGCCGGCCCTCCGCGACCGCGTGCAGCAGCGTCAGCTCCGCCCGCGAGACGCCGGGCAGCAGCTGGCGCAGACGCCGACCGAGCAGCGACCCGCGCAGGGTGCCGGCTGCCAGGTCGTGGAAGCGCGGGTTGGCGCTGGTGCACCGCAGCGCCAGATCGAAGCTGGCGATCGCGACCGGGGCCAGGGCGACCGCCCGGTCGCCGGAGGCCATGGCGGTGAACGGGTCCGGTGCCTCGCCGGGCGACCGGGCCGGCCGCACCCGCCGGAGCCGGTCAGGCGTCGACACGGTGAGCCTGGCGCGGGTGCGTCGCCGGACGGCGACGGGGGACGTCGGGCAGGGTGCCGGCGAGGGCGACCAGCTCGGCGAGGTCGCGCACCTTGACGTTCAGGTGCTGCGACGTGCCGACGAGCAGCTGCCACGCCTCGTCGGCGTCGAGGTGCCGGCTGGCCATCAGCACGCCCTTCGCCTGCCCGATGCGGTCGCGGTGCAGGAGCGCCTCCTGCAGCTGTGCGATCACCTCGTGGGCCGCGGCCAGCTCGCTCGTCAGCGCCTCCAGCCCGGTGCGCGCGGGCGGCGCGGCGCGTGGCCCCCGGCGGTCCGGGTCGAGCGCGCCGGCGGCGCGGCGGGTGCCGGACGGACGACTGAGCGAGTCCTCGGCCATGATCGAGTCCCTCGAACGGTTCAGCTCGGGCTGAGTCGGGTCCAGGACTCCGTGAACCGTGACAGCACGTCACGGCGTCGAACGCTCAGAGCATAGGGCAGTTCGTCACGACCTGGACAGACCCTCTGCGCCGCGGCTCAGAACGAGTCCCCACCGAAGTCGCCGCCACCTCCGAAGTCGCCCCCGCCGAGGTCGCCGCCGCCGAAGCCGCCGTCGCCGAAGCCACCGCCCGGGTCGTCGCCGTACCCGCCGCCCGACGCGTCGTCGAAGCCCGCGCCGTCGGCCTGCACGTCCCCGCCGTCCCCGCCGTCCCCGCCGTCGGAGCCGTCGGAGCCGTCCCCGCCGTCGGAGCCGTCGGAGCCGTCCCCGGAACCGTCCCCTGCCTCGGCGGCCTCGGGCGAGTCGCCGTACCCGTCGAAGAGCGCGTCGGCGACGGCCGACCCGATGACCACGCCGGCGATGGTGCCCATCATCGAGCCCATGATCGAACCGCCCATGCCCATCCCGAACCCGCCGCCGCCGAACCCACCGCCGTAGCCGCCGCCGAAGCCGCCGCGGCTGAACGTCTGCTCGAGGTACCCCGGACGTCGCAGCTCGGCCCGGGTCGCGGTGCGCGCCAGGGACTGCGGGTCGTCACCGGCGGGCCGCTCCCCCGGCGGCAGGTCGCGGCTCAGCTCCTCGAGCACCTGGCTGCGCTGCTGCGGCGTGAGGCGGCCGAACGCCTCGGCGTGCACGCGCTCCAGCTCCTCGGGCGGAGCGGTGCGCAGCAGGTAGCGGTACCGCGCGACGGCCCGCTCGTCGTCGCCCTGCGGCCCGCCGGCCGGTCGCGGCGCCTGCGGCACCTGCTGCTGCGCGGGCGGCTGCCAGCCACCCTGCTGTCGAGGTTCGCGGCCGAGGAGCCGATCGAGGAAGCCCATGCCGACACCCTCGTGCACGCCCTCCCCCTCGGCAACGCGGGCGCGGGCTACGCTCCGCCAGACGTCGTCGTCCGGCCAGAGGGAGCGCGCGTGGCACAGGCCGACCTCGCGCTGCCCGCGCCCGCCGACCGGCTCCCGGAGTACGGCCACGACGCGCTCGTCGTCTGCGACAACCTCGTGCGGATCTACCAGACCGAGGCCGTCGAGGTGCAGGCGCTGCAGGGGCTCGACCTGCTCGTCCACGAGGGCGAGCTGGTCGCGATCGTCGGGGCCTCGGGGTCGGGCAAGTCGACGCTGCTGTCGGTGCTGGCCGGCGTCGACGCACCCACCGCCGGCCGCGCCACCGTGGCCGGGCACGACCTGCTCGGCATGGGGCGGGCCGAGCGGGTGCGCTACCGCCGGCACGTCGTCGGGTTCGTGCGGCAGCAGACCGCCCGCAACCTGGTGCCGTACCTGACCGCGGCGCAGGTGGTCGACCTGCCGATGACGCTGGCCGGGGTGCCGCGGACCGAGCGCCGCGAGCGGGTGGCCGAGCTGCTCGAGACCGTCGGCGTCGCCGACCTCGCCCGGCGACGCCCGGCGCAGCTGTCGGGCGGCGAGCAGCAGCGGGTCGCGATCTGCGTGGCGCTGGCCAACCGGCCGCGGGTGCTGCTGGCCGACGAGCCGACCGGCGAGCTCGACAGCGAGAGCGCGCAGCAGGTGTTCGAGGCCCTGCGCACGGCCAACCGGCAGCTCGGGGCGACGGTCGTGATCGTCACGCACGACGCCGCGGTGAGCGGCCAGGTGGCGCGCACGGTCGCCATCCGCGACGGGCGCACCAGCAGCGAGGTGCTCCGCGGCGGCGGCGACGGCGCGGACGACGGCGCCGTCGAGTACGCCGTGATGGACCGGGCGGGCCGGGTGCAGGTGCCGCGCGAGCACCGCGAGGCGCTCGAGCTGACCCGCCGGGTGCGGCTCTCGCTGGAGGGCGACCACGTCGCCGTCCGCCGCGACGGGCCACCGGTGCGACCCACCGGTGCCGACGGTGCCGACGGTGCCGACGGTGCCGACGGCGCGGACGACGGGCCCGGCCCGGCGGGCCGGCACCGCGCGGGCCCGTCGTGAGCGAGCCGATGGTGCGGGCCCGGGGGCTGAGCCGCACCTACGGCGACGGCGCGCAGGCCGTGCACGCGCTGCGCGAGGTGTCGTTCGACGTCGCGCCCGGCGAGATGGTCGCGGTGGTCGGCCGCTCGGGTTCGGGCAAGACGACGCTGCTGAACCTGGTGGGCGGCCTCGACCGACCGGACGCCGGCACCGTGGTCGTCGACGGCACCGACGTGTCCGCCCTGGACGACGACGGGCTGAGCCGGCTGCGCCGCGAGTCGGTGTCGTACGTGTTCCAGACCTTCGGGCTGCTGCCGGTGCTGACCGCCGCGGAGAACGTCGGGGTGCCGCTGCGCATGCGCCGCACGCCGGTCGCCGAGCGCGAGCAGCGGGTCGCGCTGCTGCTCGACCTCGTCGGGCTGCGCGAGCACGCCGGCCAGCGGCCCGGCGAGCTGTCGGGCGGCCAGCAGCAGCGGGTGGCGATCGCCCGCGCGCTGGCGGCGTCGCCGCGCCTGCTGCTGGCCGACGAGCCGACCGGCGAGCTCGACGCCGACACCGGGCGCGCGGTGATGGCGCTGCTGCGCGCGCTCGTCGAGTCGGAGGGCGTGACCGTGCTGGTGGCGACCCACGACCCGGTGATGATGTCGCTGGCCGACCGCGTGCTGCGGATCGGCGACGGCCGGCTGCAGCCGTGACGCCGAGCCGGTGCTAGGGCTGGTCGCACGCCGGGCGCTCGCCCAGCGACGGCTGCTGGCCGGCGTGCTCGCCCTGGTGACCGTCGGCGCGACCCTGCTCGGCGTCTGCACGCTGCTGCTGACGGTGACCCAGGAGCGGGCGCTCACCCGCGACGTCCAGCGCCGTCCGGCGTCCGACGTCGCGGTGACGGCCTACCTGGTGACGGTCGCCGGCGCCGACGCCGCGTCGGTGCGCGACGGGGCCCGGGCGGTGGTCGGCGCCGCGCCCGCGCCGCCGCCGTCCGGCACGGCGACCACCACGGTGACGGCGATGCGCCGGCTGCCGGGCGGCCGCGGTGTCGGGTACCTCGAGAGCGTCGACGACGTCGCGGCCCGCGCGCGGCTCACCGCCGGCACCTGGCCCGCACAGCAGCCGGGTGCCGTGCTCCAGGCGGCCGTGCCCGAGCGCACCGCGCAGCAGCTCGGGCTGCGCGTCGGCAGCCGGCTCGCGCTCGGCGCCGAGACCCGCGCCGTCACGGGCGGGCAGGCGGTCGAGCGGCCGGTGCAGGTCAGGGTCGTCGGCACGTTCCGGCCGGGCTCGCGCGACGCGTGGAGCCGAGACCCGTTGCGCGGCAACGGGTTCGACCCCGACTACACCGACGGCACGGTGCCGGCGCCGGCGTACGGGCCCTTCCTCGTCGACGCCGACGCGCTGCTGGGCACCGGCTCGACCGTCGACTCGATGCAGGTGGTCGGCACCCCCGACCTGCGCGGCGTCACGAGCAGCTCGCTCACCCGCGTGGCCGCGAACGCGCAGATGGCGGACGCCCGGTTGACGGCGCGGGTCGGTGACCGGGTGCGCATCGAGCGCGTCGCCTCCGACCTGCCGCAGACCCTCGCCACGGCGCACGAGCAGCAGGCGGTGGCCCGCTCGGCGGTGCTGGTCGTGCTGCTGCTCGGCGGCGCGCTGGCGGTGACCGCGCTGCTGCTCGCCGGGCGGCTGACGTCGGTGGTGCGGGCCGACGAGCAGGCGCTGCTCGTGTCGCTCGGCGCCGGTCGCCGCCGGCTGGCCGGCACCGCGGCCGTCGAGTCGCTGCTGCTGGCCGCGGTCGCCACCGTCGTGTCGGTGCCGCTGGCCGCCGTCCTGCACTCCCGACTCACCCACCGTCCCGAGCTCGCCGCGGCCGGGCTCGCCCAGGCGCCGCAGGTGACCGGCCCGCTGCTGCTCGTCGTCGGCGCGGCCGCGCTCGTCATGACCGACGCGCTCGTCGCACCGGCCCTCGCGGCGCGACCGCAGCGACCGCCCACCCGCAGCCGCGCCGGTGCCGTCGCCCTGGTGGGCGCCGGCCTGCTGCTGCCGGTGCTCGCCGTCGTCGGCTGGTGGCAGCTGCGCTCGCAGTCGGCGACGGTCGGCTCGGGCGGCGACGCGGTGCAGGTCGTGGCTCCCGTGCTGTGCGTCGCGGTGGCCGGCGCCGTCGCCCTGCGCCTGCTGCCCGCGCTGCTGGCACCCGCGGCCCGCGCGGCCGTCACCGGGGGCACGCTGCTGCTGCCGCTCGCGGTGCTCGAGGCGGCGCGCCGTCCGCGTGCGGTCACCGCC
>NZ_BAAHBM010000011.1:0-65673 GCF_054776675.1 Angustibacter aerolatus | reverse complement strand
CGAGTGGGCCGGCGTCTCGCCGCCGCGCACCGGCTGGGACGTGCTGGGCACCGTGCCCGAGGCGCTCGTGCAGCAGGCGGCGCGCGACGGTGCCCGCGAGGTCGCCGAGGGGGCGGGCGACACCTCCGGCGGTGCGGCGGTCGCGCGGCTGCGGGCCGCCGTGTGGGGGCGCGAGGTGCCCGGCACCGAGGGGCTGCCCGCGGGTGCCGCCTTCGCCGCCGACGCCCTGGGCTTCGTCGTGCCGGGCGAGCCGGTGGTGCTGCACCGGGCCGGTCGCTGGCTGCGGCTGACCACCCGGCACGGGCACGTGCTCGCGCGGCCGGCGCTGCTCTCGCCGTGACGGCGAGGGAACCGGCCGCCGCGAGCACGCGTCCCACCACCGTGCGGACGACGACGAGGGCCCTGACCGCGGCGCTGCTGGGCGCCACCGTGCTGCTCGGCGCGGCAGCCTGCGGCGGCGAGGCGGTGAGCGTCGGCACGGCGACGGTCACCCGCCCGGCGACGGCGGCGACGACGTCCGGCAGCCCGACGCCGGGCGGGTCGATCGCGTCCGGCGAGCCGACCCCGGGCGGCGGCCGGATGACCGACGGCCTCGCCGAGCCGGTGTCGCTCACCCGCGCCGGCGGCCTCGCCGGCGTGAAGGACTCCGTGGTCGTGCGCCCCGACGGCACGGTCATCGTCACCCGCCGCACGCAGGGCACGGTCACCCGGCAGCTCAGCGAGGCGCAGCTGTCGGCGGTCGTCGCCGCCGTGCGCGCCGCGGACCTGCCGGCGCAGGCCGCCGCGGGGTCGCCCACCGACGGCGGCACCGCGATCGGCACGCCCACCCCGCGGGTCGTCGACGGCTTCGTCTACGCGGTCAGCGCGGAGGGTACGACGGTGCGGGTCGACGAGCAGACGCCCCAGGGCCCGGTGCGCGACCTGGTCAGCACCCTCGAGCAGCTGACCGCCGCCCCCGCCCCCACCCCCTGACGCCTCCGGATCTCGCCGAGCTGCCACGTCCGGGGGTCCGGGCGGCGCCGGGCACCCCCGAAGGTGGCATCTCGGCGGTCAGCGGGTGGCTCAGCGGGGCGGTCCGGCGGCGATGCGGCGCCGCAGCTCGTGCTCGGCGTCCGGGCCGGGCACGCCGTCCGGGCCGTTCAGGTCCCAGGCGCCCACGGTGACGAAGGTGGCGCCTGCGGCCGCCCACGCGTCGGTCGAGGCGTCGGCCACGGCGTCCTCGCCCGGCCACGGCGCCTCGACGACCACCTCGTAGCCGTCCATCGTCAGCCCGAGTCCCTCGCGGACGCCGCGCACCCGCTCGACGACGGCGGTCAGCCGCTCGGGCGTCAGCTGCGGCGCCTCCCCGCCACGGTGCACCAGCTGCGGCAGCACGCCGTCGTACCGCGCGGCGCGGTCGACCGACGGCTGGTCGGCGAGGCCGGCGCCCGCGGCGTCGACGAGGTACCCGCCGACCACCCACACCGGCACCCGCGGCTGCTGCACGGGCGGGGGCGGCGGCGCGAACGACGTCGGGCGCACCGTGTGGTGCCGACCCGTGAACGCGAACGGCTGCCCGCGCATCAGCCCGTCGTACACCGCCAGCCCCTCGTCGAGCAGCTCGGCGCGCACCCGGCGGCCCGGGTCGGGCTCGAACGCCAGCCAGCCGTCGTGCGGCGCGCCGAGCCCGACGGCGACCTGCACCCGCCCGCCGGACAGCCGGTCGAGCGACGCCGCCCGGGCCGCGAGCTCCCACGGGCGCACCCGCGGCAGCGGCGTCAGCATCGTGCCCAGCCGGATGCGCGACGTCCGCTCGGCAGCCGCCGTCAGCGCGACCCAGGCGTCCGGGCCCCACACCGACTCCCACGTGAAGACCGCGTCCCACCCCGCCGCCTCGCAGGCGACGGCGGCGCGGGCGAACGCGTCGGCGTCACCACCCGGCACCACGAACCCGAACCGCAGGCGTCCGTCCGTCATGGCCCGGCACGCTAGCCACGACCACCGACAGCGGGCGGCTCGGCCGCGGGCCCGGGCGGGCGGGCGTCAGTCGAGCTGCGCCCAGACGGTGGCGTCGGCCGGCACGACGCCGCCCTCGACGTCGGCGCTGGCCACCAGCACGCGGGTGCCGGCCGGCAGCTCGACCGGCTCGCCGCCGACGTTCGCGAGCACCAGCACGCCCTCGTTGACGAACGCCACGGCGTCGGCGCCGAACGCGTCGGTCCACGCCAGCGAACCGTGCCCCAGGCCCCGGGCGCGGCGCAGCCGCAGCGCCTCGCGGTACAGCTCGTACGTCGAGCCGTCGACGCCGCGCTGCCGGTCGAGCGCCAGGTCGGCCCAGACCTCCGGCTGCGGCAGCCACGACGCCGACCCGTCGTTGAACCCGTACGACGGCGCGTCGCCCGACCACGGCACCGGCACGCGGCACCCGTCGCGGCCGCGGTGCACGTGGCCGGACCGCAGCCACGTCGGGTCCTGGCGGACGTCGTCCGGCATCGTCGTGTGCTCGGGCAGCCCGAGCTCCTCGCCCTGGTAGACGTACGCGCCGCCGGGCAGGCCGAGCATGAGCAGCGACGCGGCGCGGGCGCGGCGCAGGCCGAGCGCGGCGTCCGGCTGCGGGTCGTCGGCACCGATGCCGTTCGGCAGCTCGACGTCGGCCGGGTAGCCGAAGCGGGTGGCGTGCCGCACCACGTCGTGGTTGCTCAGCACCCACGTGCTCGGCGCGCCGACGGCGTCCGTCGCGCGCACGGAGGTGTCGACCACCTCGCGCAGCGCCTTCGCGTCCCACGCCGTCGTCAGGTAGCTGAAGTTGAACGACTGGTGCAGCTCGTCGGGCCGCACGTAGCGGGCGAGCCGCTCGGCGGGCTCGACCCACGCCTCGGCGCAGAGCAGCCGGTCGCCCTCGTACTCCGCCGCGACGCGGTGCCAGTGCCGGTAGACCTCGTGCACGCCCTCCTGGTCCCAGTAGGGCGGCCGGCTGAAGCGGGAGTCGCTGGCCCCGCCGGACGCGCCCTCCGGCGGCGTCCAGTCGGGCAGCCCGTCGGCCTTGACCAGGCCGTGGGCGACGTCGATGCGGAACCCGTCGACGCCCCGGTCGAGCCAGAACCGCAGCACGCCGTCGAACTCGGCCGACACCTCGGGGTTCGTCCAGTCGAGGTCGGGCTGCTTCACGTCGAACAGGTGCAGGTACCACTGGCCCGGCGTGCCGTCGGCCTCGATGACGCGCTGCCACGCCCCGCCGCCGAACACCGACTGCCAGTCGTTCGGCGGCTCGGCGCCGTCCGGGCCGCGACCGTCGCGGAACAGGTAGCGGGCGCGCTCCGGGCTGCCGGGCGCGGCGGCCAGCGCGGCGCGGAACCAGGCGTGCTCGTCGCTCGTGTGGTTCGGCACCAGGTCGATGACGACGCGCAGGCCCAGCTCGTGCGCACGGGCGATGAGCGCGTCGGCGTCGGCGAGCGTGCCGAAGACCGGGTCGATGTCGCGGTAGTCGGCGACGTCGTACCCGGCGTCGGCCTGCGGCGAGACGTAGAACGGCGACAGCCACAGCGCGTCGACGCCGAGCTCGGCGAGGTGCGGGAGCCGGGCGATGATGCCGGGCAGGTCGCCCACCCCGTCGCCGTCGCCGTCGGCGAACGAGCGCGGGTAGACCTGGTAGATCACCGCCTCGCGCCACCACTCGGCGGGCTCGGAGGCGGGATGCAGCGGCGTCGTGTTCAGAGCAGGCACCGCACAACGCTACGGGAGCCTGCCGACGGCGCCCTACCCAGGCGTGTTGACCATCGAGTGCGCCGCCCGCTCGAGGTAGTCCCAGAGCACGGCCCGGTGCAGCGGCGCGGCGTCCGACTCCTCGACGGCGTCACGCATGTGCCGCAGCCAGCGCTCGCGCATGTCGACCGTGACGGCGAACGGCCCGTGCCGCATCCGCAGCCGGGGGTGGCCGCGGGTGTCTCCGTACGTCGTGGGGCCACCCCAGTATTGCTCCAGGAACATGCGGAAGCGGTCCTCCGCCGGGCCGAGGTCCTCCTCGGGGTACAGCGCGCGCAGCTCGGGGTCGCCGGCCACGCCCTCGTAGAACCGGTGCACGAGCCGGGCGAAGAACTCGTGCCCGCCGACCTCGTCGTAGAAGGTCTCCTGGGTCACGTCGTCCAGTGTGCCCGGCGGCCCGCCGTCACCGCTCGCCGGTGCCCGACGCCTGCCAGTGCGCGGGCTCGCCGTCGCGCTCGGCGCTCGCCGCGGCCGCCGCGATCTGCTGCTGCATGCCGCCGAAGACGATGCCGTGGAACGGCTTGATCGCCTGCCAGTACGCCTCGCCGGCCAGCCCGTGCGGGGCGAAGATCGCCCGCTGCCGGAACACCGTGCGCCCCTCGTCGTCGGTCTCGTCGAGCAGCTCGAGCCAGGCCAGGCCCGGCAGCCGCATCTCCGCCCGCAGCCGCAGCAGCCTGCCGTCCTGGATCTCCTCGACCCGCCACCAGTCGAGGGCGTCGCCGACCCGCAGGTCGAACGGGTTGCGCCGACCGCGGCGCAGGCCCGGCCCGCCCGTCATCCGGTCCATGACGCCGCGCGCCCACCAGCCCATCGGCCACGAGTACCAGCCGTGCTCGCCGCCGATGCCCTCGATGACCTTCCACAGCGCCTCCGGCGAGGCGTCGACCCGGCCCGAGCGGTCGTCGACGTACAGCGAGCCGCCGGCCCAGTCGGGGTCGGTGGGCAGCGGGTCGCTGGGGGAGTTCTGCGCGTCCGCCGACGTCCACGAGGTCTGGACGTCGTACTCGCGCACCCGCTGCAGGGCCAGCTCGACCGAGCGCTCGAAGCCGAGCAGACCCTCCGGCGGGTCGGGCACGTGCTGCGCGATGTCGTGCTCCTTGCAGATCACCTCGTGCACCAGGCTCTCGACGAGCGGGCGGGCGATCGCGTTCGGCACGGGGGTGATGACGCCGACCCAGTGGCTCGACAGGCGCGTGGTGAGCACCGGCACCTTGACGATCCGGCGCTTGGGCAGCTGGGCCACCGCGGCGTACCGCAGCATCATGTCGCGGTAGGTCAGCACGTCGCTGCCGCCGATGTCGAAGCCGCGGCTGACGTCGGCGGGCACGTCGGCGGCCCCGACCAGGTAGCGCAGCACGTCGCGGACGGCGATCGGCTGGATGCGGCTGTCGACCCAGCGCGGCGTGATCATCGCCGGCAGCCGCTCGCTGAGGTAGCGCAGCATCTCGAACGACGCCGAGCCCGACCCGATGATGACGGCGGCCCGCAGCACGACGGTCGGCACCCCGGAGTCGAGCAGGATCTCGCCGACCTCCTTGCGCGAGTCGAGGTGCGGCGACAGGTCGACGCCCTCGGGGTAGAGGCCGCCGAGGTAGACGATGCGCCGGGCGCCGGCCTTGCGGGCGCCGCGGCCGAACGCGCGGGCCATGTCGCGGTCGCGCCGCTCGAACCGCTTGCCGCTGGCCAGGCTGTGCACCAGGTAGTAGGCGACGTCGGTGTCCTGAGCGGCGCGCTGCACGGCCTCGGCGTCGCCCGCGTCGCCCTCGACGACCTCGACCTGGTCGACCCACGGCCGGTCGCGCAGCTTGGCCGGGCGGCGCACCAGACAGCGCACCGTGAAGCCGGCGGCCAGCAGCTCGGGGACCAACCGCCCGCCGATGTACCCGGTGGCGCCGGTCACGAGGGCGATGCGCTGCGTCATGCGCCCCACTCTCTCGGCACCGGGCGCCGCCCGCACCCGCACCTGACCCGGTTGGCCCGCTGCCGGCGCAGTGGTCGCCCCGGGTGCTGGCGGGTCAGACGGTGCCGGCGATGCTGCCGGTGCCGGGCGCGCCGGGGGTGCCCGGGTAGACCGCCGGCGGTCGCACGTGCTGCTGGTCGAAGGCGACGAGCACCCGCTCGCGGATGTCGCGCTGCACGGCGAACTGCTGGTTCGCCGCGGTCTTGGCGACGACGCGCAGGGTCACCGTGGTGCCGGTGATCTGCTCGACGCCGGCGACGGTGGGCTCCTCGAGCAGCACGTCCTTCCAGCGCTCGTCCTCCCACACCTCGTGGAGGACGTCGGCGATCACCCGCTGCACCTTCTCCAGGTCCTGGTTGAAGGCGACCGGGAAGTCGATGAGCGCGGTCGACCAGCCCTGGCTGCGGTTCGCCACCCGCACGATCTCGCCGTTGCGGACGTACCAGGCCACGCCGTTCGCGTCGCGGATGCGGGTGATCCGCAGCGACACCTCCTCGACGGTGCCCACCGCCTCGCCGACGTCGACCACGTCCCCCACGCCGTACTGGTCCTCGAGCAGCATGAAGATGCCGGACAGGAAGTCCTTGACCAGGCTCTGCGCGCCGAAGCCGAGCGCGACGCCGACCACGCCCGCCGAGGCGATGAGCGGCGCCAGGTTCACCCCGAACTCGCTCAGCACCATGAGCAGCGCGACGCCGTAGACGAAGCCGGTGATCACGCTGCGCAGCACCGAGCCGAGCGTCTCGGTCCGCTGGCGGCGCCGCTCGTGCATCGCGCCCGTGGCCTGCGCGAGCACCCGGGTGGCCTTGCCGCGGCGCAACCGGGAGTGCAGGCCGCTGTCGACCGCCCGGCGCACCAGCCGCGCCACCGTGCGCACCAGCACCAGCCGCAGCACGAGCGCGACCAGCACGATCGCGACCACCCGGACGCCGTGCGTCACCAGCCAGTCGGTCAGCCGCTGCGGCAGGTCGACGGCGGTGCGTGCGGACAGCTCGTGCGGGAGGTTCGGCAGGCTCACGTGGCGGGGTCCCTCGGGTGGTCGGGCGGGTGGTGGTCGCGAGCCACCCTAGGAGGCACGAGCTGCTCGGCCGGACCGCTCGGCGCCGTGTCGGCCGGCCCTTCGCAGGGCCCTCACACGCCCGTCGCGGCGCCGGCACCCGGCACGGTGAGACCGGTGTGGTGGGCGGCGAACGACAGCGAGTCGGCGGTCAGCTCGACCGACCGCGACAGCGCGCGGCCGCCGTGCCCGACGTCCGCCTCGCGCCGCAGCAGCACCGGCCGCTCGCGCGGGTCGGACGTCGTGGCGTGCTGCAGCGCCGCGGCGAGCTTGCGGGCGTGCATCGGGTCGACCCGGGTGTCGCCGTCGAACACGGTGAACAGCACCGCGGGATAGGCGGTGCCCTCGACCACCCGGTGCACCGGCGAGTAGCCCAGCAGCCAGCCGAGCTGCTCGGGGTCGGCCGCGGTGCCGTACTCGCTGGCCCACGTGGCACCCAGGCCGAACAGCTCGTAGCGCACCATGTCGAGCAGCGGCGCCGAGCAGACCACGGCCGCGAACAGCTCGGGCCGCTGGGTCAGCGCCGCGCCCACCAGCAGGCCGCCGTTCGAGCCGCCGCTGATCGACAGCTGCTGCGGCGTCGTCCAGCCCTCGGCGGTCAGCCACTCGGCCGCGGCGTGGAAGTCGTCGTACACGTGCTGCTTGTTCGCCAGCATGCCGTCGCGGTGCCAGCCCTCGCCCTCCTCGCCGCCGCCGCGCAGGTTGGCGATCGCGTACACGCCGCCGGCCTCGACCCACGCCAGCACGCCCGCGCTGTACCCGGGGGTCATCGACGCGCCGAAGCCGCCGTAGCCGTAGAGCACGGTGGGCCGCGGCCGGTCGGGCGCCTCGGCCGGCGACACCACCAGCATGCGCACCTCGGTGCCGTCGGCACTCGTGTACACCACCTGCTGCGTGTGCACCTGCGGCACCTCGACGGCACCCGGGGCGGTCGCCCAGGTGGTCGTCTCGCCGGTGCGCGCGTCGAACTTCAGCACGCTCGACGGGGTGACCTGGTCGGTGTAGCCCACCCAGAGCTCGTGTCCGCCCTCGGGGCGCTCGCTGAGCCCGCCCACCGAGCCGACCCCGGGCAGCGGCACCTCGCCGGTGCGGGTTCCGGTGCGCGCGTCGTGCAGGGTGATCTCACCGACGGCGTGCCGCGTCCAGGCGGCGACCAGCACCGGCTCGTCGAGCTCGGCGCCGTCGAGCAGCGCCCAGCCGTCGAGCACCGCCTCGTCGCTCTCGGGCAGCAGGTCCGTCCAGCTGCTCGCACCCGCGTCGCCGGCGGTCAGCAGCGCGACGGGGTCGGCGACGGCCAGCCGTCCGCGCGGGGCGTCGCGGTCGGTGAACAGGTAGGCGCGCCCGTCACGGCCGACGTGCACGCCGGTCTGCGCGTCGACACCCTGCTGCACCACCCGCAGGTCGGGGTGCGCGAGGTCGCCGCCCTGCAGGTCGGCCAGCCACAGGTCGTTGCGCGGTGCGGTGCCGTCGGCGGCGCTCACCACCAGCCAGCGACCGTCCATCGACACCGAGACGCCGTAGTAGTTGGTCTTCACCAGCCCCTCGCCGAAGACCAGCTCGTCCGAGGCGGGGTCGGTGCCGACCCGGTGCAACCAGACCCGGCGGTGGTACTGCTGCTCGCTCTCGGGCAGACCGGCCGGGTCGAGCCGCCGCACGTAGTAGAACGCCTCGCCGCCGGGCAGCCAGGCCACGGGGGAGTAGCGCGCCCGGTCGATCGGCCCGTCGACGACCTCGCCGGTCGCGACGTCGAGCACCCGCAGCACCGACTCCTCGCGGCCGCCCTCGCTGAGCTGGTAGGCCAGCAGGTGCCCCTCCTTGCTGGGTTGCCAGGCGTCGAGCGTCGTCAGCCCCGCGGGGTCGAGCGCGGCCGGGTCGACCAGCACCCGCTCGGTGCCGTCGGGGTCGACGGTGAGCAGCACCGCGTGCTCCTGCCCGGCGACCCGGCGCACGAGGAACTGCCGCTCGCCCCGCCAGGTCGGCGCGCTGACCACCCCGGCGCCCAGCAGCTGCTGCACCCGGTCGCGGAAGTGCCCGCGGGTGGCCCACTCGCCGCGGTGGGCGGCCAGCAGCGCGTCCTGCCCCTGCAGCCAGGCGGCGGTCTCGTCCGACGCGGCGTCCTCCAGCCACCGGTAGGGGTCGGCCACGTCGTGGGTGGGCGCCTCGGCGGGCAGCCGCTCGACCAGGTCGAGGCGGCGGGCGGCGGGCACGGAGGGGTGCGGTTCGGTGGCCATGCAGTGAGCCTAGGACGCGGGGCCGTGGCAGGATCGGGCCGCCCGGACGCCTCTGTGGACGCAGCGCGGCGATCCACACGCCCGGCCTGTGGACCGACCCGTCCGTCCACCGGGGCACCACCGGGCGCGCACCCCGACCACCGACCCGAGAGGCTCTGCTCGTGCCCGACACCGAGACCCCCGCCCCGCAGCTCCTCGAGCTCGCGAGGTCGCTGGGCGTCGCCACGGAGTACTGGGACTGGCAGGGCGAGCACGTCACCGTGCCCGAGGGCACGGTCCGCGCCGTGCTGGAGGCCCTGGGCGTCGACGTCTCGACGCCCGAGGCCGTGCGGCTGTCCGCCGTCGAGCTCGACGAGCGTCCGTGGCGTCGCGTGCTGCCGCCGTCGGTCGTCGTCCGCCAGGGTGCCCGCACCGCCGTGCCGGTGCACCTGCCGCACGGCACGTCGGTTGCGGCGTGGATCGAGCTGGAGGACGGCGGTCGCCGCGAGCTGGTGCAGCAGGAGCGCTGGGTCGAGCCGCGCGTCGTCGACGGCGGTCAGGTGGGCGAGGCGTCCTTCGAGCTGCCGGCCGACCTGCCGCTCGGCTGGCACCGCCTGCGCGCCCGGGTGGGCGACGCCGAGCCCGCGGTCGCCGCGCTCGTCGTCACGCCCGACCGGCTGACGCTGCCCGCGTCGGTGGCCGGCCGCCGCGCGTGGGGCGTCATGACCCAGCTGTACCAGGTGCGCTCGCGCCGCTCGTGGGGCGTCGGCGACCTGGCCGACCTGGCCGAGCTCGCGTCGTGGACGGGTGGTGACCTCGGTGCGGACTTCGTCCTGGTCAACCCGCTGCACGCCGCCGAGCCGGTGGCGCCCATGGAGCCCTCGCCCTACCTCCCCACGACGCGCCGGTTCGTGAACCCGCTCTACATCCGGGTCGAGGCGATCGACGAGGTCGCCTACATGCCCGCCGCGCAGCGCCAGCTGCTCGAGTGGCAGGCCGAGGCGGTGCAGGCGACGAACGGCGACGACACCATCGACCGCGACGGCGCCTGGGCCGCCAAGCGGTCGGCGCTGGAGACGGTGTTCCGCCTCCCGCGCAGTCCCGGCCGGCAGATCGCCTTCGAGCGGTACTGCGTCGAGCAGGGCGAGGGGCTGGTCGACTTCGCCACGTGGTGCGCGCTGGCCGAGGAGCACGGCCCGGCCTGGACGCAGTGGCCCGAGCAGCTGCACGACCCGCGGTCGGCCGCCGTCGCCGAGGAGCGGGAGCGGCTCGCCGACACCGTCGAGCTGCACCGCTGGATGCAGTGGGTGGTCGACGAGCAGCTCGCCACCGCGCACCGCCGGGCGCGCGAGGCCGGCATGCGGCTGGGCGTCGTGCACGACCTCGCGGTCGGCGTGCACCCCGAGGGCGCGGACGTGTGGGGGCTCGGCCCCGCCCTGGCGCGCGGCGTCACGGTCGGCGCGCCGCCCGACCCCTTCAACCAGCAGGGCCAGGACTGGTCGCAGCCGCCGTGGCGCCCCGACCAGCTCGCCGAGCTCGGCTACGCGCCCTACCGCGACATGCTGCGCACCGTGCTGCGGCACGCGGGCGGCATCCGCATCGACCACGTCATCGGGCTGTTCCGGCTGTGGTGGGTGCCGGCCGGCCAGCCGCCCACCGAGGGCACCTACGTGCGCTACGACCACGAGGCGCTGGTCGGCATCCTCGCCCTCGAGGCGCAGCGGTCCGGCGCGCTCGTCGTCGGGGAGGACCTCGGTGTGGTCGAGCCCTGGGTGCGGACCTACCTCGAGGAGCGCGGGGTGCTGGGCACCTCGATCCTGTGGTTCGAGCGGCAGGAGGGCGGGGTGCCGCTGCGGCCCGAGGCCTGGCGCGAGCTGTGCCTGGCGTCGGTGACCACCCACGACCTGCCGCCCTCGGCCGGGTACCTGGCCGGCGAGCACGTCGACCTGCGGGCCCGGCTCGAGCTGCTGACCCGGCCCGTCGAGCAGGAACGGGCCCTCGACGAGGCCGACCGCGCACAGGTGCTCGACGCCGTGCGCGCCCGCGGTCTGCTGCGCGAGGGCGCCGGCGAGCAGGAGGTCGTCGAGGCGCTGCACCGCTACCTGACCTGGGCGCCGTCGCGGCTGCTCGGCGTGGCGCTCGCCGACATGGTGGGCGACCACCGCACGGTCAACCAGCCGGGCACCGACGAGGAGTACCCGAACTGGCGGGTGCCGCTCGCCGACGGCTCGGGCACCGTGCTGCTGCTCGAGGACGTCGTCCGCAGCCGTCGCGCCCGTTCGCTCGCCCGCGCGGTCCGCACCCGCTGACGCCCCCGGTCACGCCGACCGCCCGCGACCCTGACGGGTCGCGGGCGGTCGGCTGTCTGCTGGCCGTGCCGGTTCAGGCCTCGTGGTCGCGGGCCTGCACCCGCAGCGCGCGGGCGACGGCGTCGCGGTTCTCCGACACCAGACGGCGCAGGGCCGCGACGGCGTCAGGGTGCGCCGCGAGCCAGGCGTCGCTCGCCTCGAGCAGCGACTCGTCGGCCAGCACCGACGGGAACAGCCCGAACACCAGCTGCTGGGCGATCTCGTTCGTGCGGTTCGCCCAGATGCCCTCGAGCGCGTCGAAGTACCGGCTGACGAACGGCCGCAGCAGCTCGACGTCGTGCACCCGGCCGAAGCCGGAGATCACGGCCTCCTGCAGGGCGTTCGGCAGCGCGTCCGACTCGACGACGCTGCTCCAGGCCTGCTCCTTCGCCTCGGACTTCGGCACCGCGGCCCGCGCGGCCGCGGCGGCGCGCTGGCCGCTGGCGGTGTTGTCGCGGGCCAGCTCGGCGTCGACCTCGTCGACCGAGGCGGCGCCGGCGGCCACGAGGGCGCCGAGCAGCGTCCAGCGCATGTCGGTGTCGACGGCCAGGCCCTCGAGCGGGTCGGAGCCGTCGTACAGGCCACGCACGCCGGCGGCGTGCTCGGGTGCCCGGGCCGACGCGGCGAAGGCCGAGACCAGCTGCAGCTGCCGGTCGCTGCCCGGCTGGGCCGCGAGGGCCAGCTCCTGCAGCCGCGCCGCGGCGTCGGCGCGCACCTGCTCGCGGCGCTCGGGGGCGACGTACATCCGGGTGGTGGTCGCCAGCTGGGCGAGCAGCAGCCGCAGCACGGTCGAGTCCCGCTCGGTGCCGATGGCCTCGAGCACCAGGGTGGCGAAGTCGCGGGCCGGGCGCTCGGCGTCGCGCGTCGAGTCCCACGCCGACGCCAGCACCAGCGAGCGCGGCATCGAGTCGGTGAACGTGCCGAGGTGCTCGACGCCGGTGGCCCACGAGCGCTCGTCGAGCCGGATCTTCGTGTAGGCCAGGTCGTCGTCGTTGACCAGCAGCAGGTCGGGGCGCTTGCTGCCGACCAGCTCGGGCACCTCGGTGCGGTCGCCGACGACGTCGACCTCGACCCGCGCGGTGCGGGTCAGGGCGCCGTCGACGAGGTCGTAGGCGCCGATCGCCAGCCGGTGCGGACGCAGCACCGCGTGCGCCGCCGGGGCGGTCTGCAGCACGGCGAGCGAGGCGATGGTGCCGTCGGCCGCCTCGGTGACCTCCGGCGCGAGCGTGTTGACGCCGGCGCGCTGCAGCCACTGGGCGCTCCAGCCGCGCAGGTCGCGGCCGCTCGTCTCCTCCAGCTCGTGCAGCAGGTCGGCGAGCGTGGTGTTGCCCCACGCGTGGGCCTTGAAATAGCGGCGCAGGCCCTCGACGAACGCCTCGAACCCGACGTAGGCCACCAGCTGCTTGAGCACCGAGGCGCCCTTGGCGTAGGTGATGCCGTCGAAGTTCACCTCGACGTCCTCGAGGTCGCGGATGTCGGCGACGATCGGGTGCGTCGACGGCAGCTGGTCCTGGCGGTACGCCCACGACTTCTCGGCGGTGCCGAACGTCGTCCAGGCCCAGGGCCACCGGGTGTTCTCGGCCTGCGCCATGGTCGAGGCCCACTCGGCGAACGACTCGTTGAGCCACAGGTCGTCCCACCAGCGCATGGTGACCAGGTCGCCGAACCACATGTGCGCCAGCTCGTGCAGGATCGTCAGCGCGCGCCGCTCGATCATCGCCTCGGTGACCTTCGACCGGAACACGTAGCTCTCGAGGAACGTCACCGCCCCGGCGTTCTCCATGGCCCCGGCGTTGAACTCCGGCACGAACAGCTGGTCGTACTTCTCGAACGGGTACGGCAGGTCGAAGACGCGCTCGAAGTACTCGAAGCCCTGCGTCGTGATCTGCGCGATCTCGTCGGTGTCGAGGTGCTCGCCGAGCGACCGGCGGCAGTAGACGCCGAGCGGGATGGTGCGGCCGTCGCTGCTGGTCAGCTCGCGGTGCTCGTGGAAGTACGGGCCGGCCACGATGGCCGTGATGTACGAGGAGATGACGGGCGTCGGCGAGAACGACCAGGTGGCGCTGCCCTCGCCCGCGGGCACCGGCTCGGGGGTGGGGGAGTTCGACACCACCACCCAGTGGTCCGGCGCCGTCACCGTGAAGGTGAAGCGGCCCTTCAGGTCGGGCTGCTCGAACACCGCGAACACGCGGCGCGAGTCGGCGACCTCGAACTGGCTGTAGAGGTAGACCTCGTCGTCGACCGGGTCGACGAACCGGTGCAGGCCCTCACCGGTGTTCACGTAGAGGCAGTCGGCGACGACGCGCAGCTCGTTCTCGGCCTGCAGCCCGTCGAGCTGCACCCGCACCCCGTCGAACACCTGCGCCGGGTCGAGCGCCGCGCCGTTCAGCTCGACCTCGTGCACCTGCTTCGCGATCAGGTCGACGAACGTGCTCGAGCCCGGCGAGCTCGAGGAGAACCGCAGCACGGTCGTCGAGCGGAACACCTCCGGCCCCGTGGTGAGGTCGAGCGTCACGTCGTACGACGCGACCGCGAGGTGCGCGGCGCGCTCGGCGGCCTCGTCGCGGGTCAGGTTGATGCCAGGCACAGCACGGCTCCAGCTGGGTGGGGGTGTTCCGGGTCTCGGAGGGCCGGGCCATCGTGCCACGCGGTGCTCGTGGCCCGCGCCCGGGAATGGCGTCGCCGGGTGGGGGCTTGCATGCTGGCGACGACCCGACGTCCGACGACGTCCCGACCCGCGTGGAGGCACCGTGACCGACAAGGCCGACTTCTGGTTCGACCCCATCTGCCCCTGGGCGTGGATGACGTCGCGCTGGATGGGCGAGGTGCAGCAGGTGCGCGACGTCGAGGTCGAGTGGCACGTCATGTCGCTCGCCGTGCTCAACGAGGGCCGCGACCTGCCCGAGAAGTACCGCGACATGATGGACCGCGCCTGGCTGCCGGTGCGCGTGGTGACCGCCGCGAAGGAGCAGCACGGCCAGCAGGTCGTGAAGCCGCTCTACGACGCGATCGGCACCCGCATCCACCCGGGCGGCGAGGAGGACTACCGCGTCGCCGTCGCCGGTGCGCTGGAGGAGGTCGGCCTGCCCGCCGAGCTCCTCGAGGCCGGTGACTCCGACGCGTACGACGAGCAGCTGCGCGCCTCGCACCAGCAGGGCATCGACCAGGTCGGCGAGGACGTCGGCACCCCGGTCGTCGCGGTGAACGGCGTCGCGTTCTTCGGCCCCGTCGTCACCCCCGCGCCCAAGGGCGAGGCCGCCGGCCGGCTCTGGGACGGCGCCGTGCTCGTCGCCTCGACCCCCGGCTTCTTCGAGCTGAAGCGCTCGCGCGACCAGGGCCCCGACTTCAGCTGAACCCCGCACCCCCTTTCCGCGCGTCAGCCCGGTCTGCGCACGTCAGCCCGCTCGGGAGCCGCTCCCGGGCGGGCTGAGCCGCGCAGACCGGGCTGAGGTGCGCAAAGGCGTCGGGGGTCAGACGACGATGCGGGCCGGCACCGTGCGGCGGACGTCGGTGGCGCAGCCCCCGAGCTGCCTGCCCAGCACCCGGGCCGTCCCCGCGGCGAGCCGGCGGGCCGACCAGGCGGCGGCCAGCGCGTCGAGGGCGTCGTCGACCGGGACGCCGAGCAGCGCGTCGTCCGCCAGCGCGGCCAGGACGTCGAGGTGCAGCGCCGCGGTGAGCCGCTGCACGCGCTGTGCGACGCCCACCGCGGACCGCTTGCGGCGCAACGGTCCTGGGCCGCCCATGGCCGCGAACGAGCACTCGGGGTGCACCTCGGCGACCCGCTCGGCGGCGTCCGGCGGCCCGACGAGCAGGGCCCGCTCGACCGACACCACCTTGTCGGCCAGGCCCCAGGTCTGCGTCGCGATCCCCGGGCCCCCGCCCGCGCGCGACGCCTCCTGGGCGACCACCCGGTGCGGGTGCAGCGAGCCGCCGCTGGCTCGTCGCGATGCGGCGACGGCGGCCCGGTAGGCAGCCAGCGGCGGCGTGGGGAACACCGACGAGCCGCCGGAGCCGGCCGCGGCGAGCAGCGTCTTCGCCTCGACGTCCGCCGCTCGCGGGTCGCCGTCGACCAGCCCGATCGGGCAGTCGAGACCCACGACGGCGACCTCCGCGAGCAGCGCCACGACGTGGTCGGCGTCCAGCCCGGCGCGCCAGCGCACCGCGCCGTCGTCCGCGACGAGGGCGGCGACCCACCGCTCGCGCACCCCGTCGACACCGGCCACCGCGCGCACGATCGCGACCCTGCCAGACTGTGCGGCATGCGCGTGCACATCGGCGGCGACCACGCCGCGTTCGACCTGAAGCAGCACCTCGTGCAGCACCTCGAGGCGCAGGGGTTCGACGTCGTCGACCACGGCCCCGACCACTACGACGCCGACGACGACTACCCGGTCTCGGTGCTGCGCGCCGCGATGGGCGTGCGGTCCGACGAGGGCAGCCTCGGCGTCGTGCTCGGCGGCTCGGGCAACGGCGAGCAGATCGCGGCCAACAAGGTCGAGGGCATCCGCTGCGCGCTGGCGTGGAGCGTCGAGACCGCCCAGCTCGGCCGGGCGCACAACGACGCCCAGGTGGTGTCGGTCGGCGCGCGCATGCACGCGCTCGAGGAGGCCACGCACATCGTCGAGGCCTTCCTCGCCACCTCGTTCAGCCACGACGAGCGGCACCTGCGCCGGCTGCGCCAGGTCGCCGCCTACGAGGGCACCGGCGAGCTGCCCCCGGTCGTCGGCACCGAGGGATAGGCGCTTGCCAGAGGGTCACTCGATCCGGCGCGACGCCACCCAGCTGAAGGCCGCGCTCGGCGGCCAGGTGCTCCGCGCCAGCAGCCCGCAGGGCCGGTTCGCCGAGAGCGCCGCGCTGCTCGACGGGTTGGTGCTGCGAGCGACCGACCCGCACGGCAAGCACCTGTTCCTCGACTTCGCGCCGACGCCGCGCTCGAAGCCGGTGCGCTGGCTGCACGTGCACCGCGGGCTGTACGGCGTGTGGATGCTGCAGCGGCACGACGGCGTGGAGCCGCTGCCGCCGCGCGGCGCCGTCCGGCTGCGGCTGTCGTCCGAGACGCACACCGCCGACCTGCGCGGGCCGACGGCGTGCGACCTGGTGACGCCGCCGGAGGTGCAGGCGATCCACGACCGGCTCGGCGCCGACCCGCTGCGGCCCGAGAGCGATCCCGAGCGCGCGTGGGAGCGCATCCACCGCTCCCGGGTCGGCATCGGCGCGCTGCTCATGCAGCAGGAGGTCGTGGCCGGCGTCGGCAACGTGTACCGCGCCGAGGTGCTGTTCCGGGCGCGCGTGGACCCCTACCGGCAGGGCCGCGACCTGACCCGCGCGGAGTGGGACGGCATCTGGGCCGACCTCGTCGAGCTCATGAGGGCGGGCGTCCGCAGCGGCCGCATCGTGACGACGCTGCCGCAGGACCGCGAGCGGACGTCGGGTCGGGCCCGCCGGGTCGACGCGCACTACGTCTACCGCCGGGCCGGTGAGCCGTGCCGGGTCTGCGGCACCCCGGTGCGCACCGCCGTGCTGGTCGCCCGCAACCTGTTCTGGTGCCCCGTCTGCCAGGCCCACTGAGCGCGCCCCATACACCGCCGAGATGCGAGTACCGGTTCACCTGGACGGCGTCCGGTGAACCGGTACTCGCATCTCGGCGGGGGTGGGGGAGCGGGCTAGAAGGCCCAGCCGCCGCCGGGCTCGACCGCCGCACGCAGCGCCGTCGACAGCCGGGCGAGGGTTCCCGGCGTCCGCTCCGTGACCAGCCCGGCCCGGGCCAGGGCCGCGAGCGGCGCGCCGCCCGCGTAGGCCGCACCGAGCTGCTTGACGTCGACCTCCACGTCGGCCGGGTCGGACGTCGGGGTGCAGGTCGCGCCGTCCGGACCACCGGACAGCCGCCAGCGCCGGGCGTTCCACGGGCACAGCGCGTCCGACACGTCGAGCACCACGTCGACGTCGTGGGCGTAGGTGCGCTGGGCGAGGGCGCGGTCGACGTCGATCAGCCGCAGCCACAGCTCGTCGCCGGCCCGCGCCCTCGGTGTGCGGGCGTCGACGAGCAGCCGCAGCAGCGGGTCGTCGACCGGCACCGGCGGGGTGAGGGTGCTGCTGCTGAGGTCGAAGTCGGTGACGCGGGTCCAGAGGGCGTGCGCGGTCGGCGTGTCGACGGACTCCAGCGCGAACACCGTCGTGACGCCGTCCGGGTTGCCGTCCTTCCAGTCGACCTTGCGGCGCAGCAGCGCGTAGCCGGTGGGCGTGCCGTCGCGACGCGCCACCAGCAGGCGCATCGGCTCGACGTCGCCGCGGCGCACGTCGAGGTCCAGCAGCTCGACCCGGGCGAAGTGCGCCGGGCGCGGCACGGCCCCGGGACGGGTGCGGCAGGCCCGCTCGTACACGTCGTGCACCAGGTCGGCGTGCCGCTCGACGGACGCCGTCTCGTAGCTCACCTGCACCTCGTCGGAGCCGGCGACGGGGAACAGCTCGGGTGCCCGGCCCAGCGTCAGGCGCAGGCCGGTGGTGGCCAGGCCGTACCCGTACCGCTGGTAGATCACGGCCTCCGACGCGTGCAGCCCGGCGACGGCCTCCTCGCCGCGCTCGTGCAGGCCGTGCAGGTGGTCGGTCATCATCGCCCGCAGCACGCCCCGCCGCCGCTGCCCGGGGTGCACCGCGACCCACGACAGCCCCGCCATCGGCACGGTGCGCACCCCGGCCCCACCCACGCCGTCCGGCACGGTGAGGCCGAGCGAGAACGTCGTGTTCAACCCGGCGAGCGTGCCGTCCGGGGCGCGGACGCCGAAGGTGCGGTCCCACTCGAAGAAGAACAGGTCCTCGAGCAGGTCCGCCTCGCCGAAGACGAACCCCCACTGGTCGAGGCGCAGCACCTCCTCCTGGTGCTCCGGACCGAGGCGGACGACGGTGTGCGCGCTGGTGCTCATGCCCACCAGCCTGTCGACCGCTCGCGTGCCGGGCAACGCCCTTTCGGCGGCGCGCTCGCGGGCGTCGCGCAGGAGCGGGTCGGTTCGTCGCTAGGGTGCGCACGTGGCAGCCACCGCGACCGGCCGGGTCGGCATGCGCCGTCCTCGGACGTCGGTGTGGCTGCGGGTGCGCTCGACCGTGCGGTACCGCCTGCTGCCGAGCACGGCGTTCCACCTGCTGTCCCTGACCGCGCTGGCCGTCGTCATCACGTTCGCCTCGATCTACCGGCAGGACCTCGTGCCGCTCTCGGCGTTCACCCTGGTGCTGGTGGCCGGTGGGTTCCTGCTGCGGCCCCGCGAGCTGCTGCTCGTCTGCGTGCTGGTGGCGGTCGGCGTCTGGTACGCGGTGATCACCCGGCCGGACACCGGCACCCCGTTCAACAAGGGTCTCGTCGTCGTGCTCGTCGCGAACGCGGTCGTCATGGTGTTCGTGGCGCGCAGCCGGGCGCGGCTCGGCCTGCAGGGCACGCTCGGCGAGTCGATGCTCGTCGACCTGCGCGACCGGCTGCGAGCGCAGGGCGAGCTGCCGGCGCTGCCCGACGACTGGGACGCCGAGGCGCTGCTGCGGTCGGCGTACGGCGAGGCGTTCTCCGGCGACTTCCTGGTCGCCAGCCGCTCGACCGACGGCACGCACCTCGAGGTCGCGCTGGTCGACGTGTCGGGCAAGGGGGCGGCGGCCGGCACCCGGGCGCTGCTGCTGTCGGGCGCGTTCGGCGGGCTGCTCGGCTCGGTGCCGGCCCGCGACTTCCTGCTGTCGGCCAACAAGTGGCTGCTGCGCCAGCGCTGGCACGAGGGCTTCGCGACGGCCGTGCACGTCGACCTCGAGCTGGCCACGGGCAAGTTCCGGGTGGCCCGCGCCGGGCACCCGCCGGCGGCGCACTACCAGGCCGGGTCGGGCCGGTGGGTGCTGCTCGACGAGCAGAGCGGACCGCTGCTCGGCGTGATGGACGGCATGGAGTTCACCGGGTACTGGGGCACGCTCGAGCGGGGTGACGCCCTGATGCTCTACACCGACGGGGTGGTCGAGACGCCCGACCGCGACCTCGACGTCGGGATCGACCGCATGCTCGGCCAGGCCGAGCTGCTGGTGCGCGACGGGTTCCACGGGGGGTCGCGGCGCATCGTCGACAGCGCCCGCGCCGGCGAGAGCGACGACCGCGCGCTCGTGCTCGTCTGGCGCTCGTAGCCGTCGCGGCGTCGACGGGGCCTCAGCCGCGGACGACGCGGTGCCGCAGGCAGGTGCGGCCGCCGACCCGCTCGACGCCCACCGTCTCCAGCGCCCGCTTGGGCACGCCGTCCGCGAACAGCCGGACGCCGCCGCCGAGCAGCACCGGCACGACGTCGATCGCCAGCTCGTCGACCAGGTCGGCGGCGAGCAGCTGCCGGATCAGGGTGGCGCCGCCGACGACCATGACGTCGCGGTCGCCGGCGGCCTCGACGGCCTGGCGCACGGCCGACTCGACGCCGTCGGTGACGAAGGTGATCCAGAGCCGCTCGTTGCGCTTCGGGGGCACCGCCGGGGCGGTGTGCGTGACGACGAAGAGCGGCACCTGGTACTCGTAGGAGTCCGCGTAGCCGTCGGGGTCGTCGGCGAGGTCGTACGAGCGCCGACCCATGAGCACCGCACCGGTCTGCGCCTGCAGCCGCCGCATGTACTCGCTGGCGAGCAGCTCGTCGATGTCGGGGTACAGCGCGTCGAACCCCCCGGCGGCGTCCTGCACGTACCCGTCGAGCGACGTGCTCGCTCCGGCGATCACCTTGGCCACGTGCGGTCCCTTCCTCGTGCGCGGGTGCTGTCGAGGGGGAGACCGCACGCCGGCGTCCCGCTCATCGGTGCTACCCGAAGTTCTGGCCCTCGCCGCGGTACGTGGGCACGGTGCCGGTCACCGCGTCGCCCTCGACCAGGTGCAGCCGGTCGAAGCGCTCGCACAGCTCACCGGCCTTCGCGTGGCGGAACCACACCCGGTCGCCCACCCGCAGCCCGCGCGCGGCCGCGCCCTGCACCGGCGTCTGCACCTCGCCCGCCCCCTCGGAGCGCAGCAGCCGCAGCCCGGCGGGGGCCACCGGCGTCGGCTGCCGCAACCGGCCGACCGGTCCGGAGGCGATGTAGCCACCGCCCGCGAGGGTCGCGACGTCCGGCGCCGGACGCCGCACGACGGGCAGCGCGAACCACGCGGCCGGGCGCGGACGGAACGCCCGGTACCGGTCGAACAGCGTGGGGCAGTAGAGCCCCGAGCCGGCCGTCAGCTCGGTGACCGCCGTGTCGCGGGCCGTCGCCTCGAGACTGCCGGTGCCGCCGCCGTTCACCAGCTCGAGCTCGTCCCCGCAGGCCCGCTCGACCGCCCGCACGACGGCCGCCCGGCGCACCGCGAGGTCGGCCAGCGAGCGGCGCTTCACCAGCCGGACGGCGGGCGAGGCGTCGGGCAGGCCGGCCACCTGCGCCTCGTAGAACATCACGCCGACCACCCGGACGCCGGGGGTGCGGGCAGCCGTCGCGGCGAGCGCGCCCGCGTCGTCCGGCGAGTGCAGGGGCGAGCGGCGCACGCCGAGGTGCAGCCGCCCGAGCCGCAGCGACGCGTCGACGTCGAGGCAGACGCGCAGGGGTGCGTCGCCCAGCAGGTGCGCCGCGGCCGCGAGCAGCCGCAGCTGGTCGGGGCCGTCGACCATGACCGCGACGGCGCGGCGCAGCACCGGGTCGGCGGCCAGGTCGGCCAGGGCCGCGCGGTCGGCGGTCGGGTAGGCCACCACCACGTCGTCCGTGACGCCGGTGCGCACCAGCCACGCGGCCTCGCGCAGCGAGTAGGCCAGCACGCCGTGGAAGCCCGGGTGCGCGAGCGCCCGTCGCACCAGCTCGCGCGACCGCACCGACTTGCTGGCCACCCGGATCGGCAGGCCGCCGGCGCGCCGCGCGAGGTCGTCGGCGTTGCGGTCGAACGCGGTCAGGTCGACCACGGCGAGCGGCGGGTCGAGGTCGCGGGTGGCGCGGTCGAGCCGTCGGCCCAGCTGCGCCGGCGTCTCGACGTCCGTCCGGTCCGAGGCGGTGCGCGGGTGCTCGGCGCGGGTGGTGCTGGTCATCGGGCCTCCTGGGCGGCGGTGCGGCGGGCGGCGAAGGCTGGTGCCAGACCGGTGACGGCCAGGCCCGCGACGAGCGGTGCGAGGTACCCGGCGCGCAGCGACCCGGCGGTGCCGAGCGCCCCGACGACGGCGCCGCCCGCGAGCACGCCGACGTAGTTGGCCAGGTTGAGCCGGGCGATCGCGGTGTCGCGCAGCCGGTCGGGCAGCCGGTCGGTGGTGGCGAAGGCGAGCGGGGCGACGACGGCGAGGCCGAGCCCGGTGAGCCCGAAGCCGGCGACCGCCACCGCCGGGCCGCGCGCCAGCACGACGAGCAGCAACCCGACGCCGCCCACCAGGCCGGCCGCGCGCAGCACAGGTGCCGCCCCGACCCGCCGCACCGCCAGGTCGGCCAGCGCCCGCGACAGCAGCGACGTCGCCTGGTAGGCGGCGTACCCGAGCGAGGCGACGGTGAGGGTGCCGCGCAGCTCGTCGCGCACGTAGAGGGCGCTCCAGCTGGAGACGGCCGAGTCGACGACGTAGTAGCAGACCACCGCCGCGCCGACGACGAGCAGCGGTCGCCAGCGCGCCGGCTCGGTCGGGCCGCTCGGTGCGCTCGCCCCGCTCGCTGCGCCCGCTGCGACCTCGGCCGGCAGCGCCCCGCCCAGCCCGCGCAGCGCGGCGGCGAGCAGCAGCACCAGCGCCGTGACGACGAGCACCGCGGGCGTCAGGCCGATCTGCAGCCGGGCGCCCAGCGACGTCCAGAGCGCGCCGGCGATGCCGCCCAGGCTCCACGCGGCGTGGAACTGCGCGAGGACGCTGCGACCGAGGGCGCGCTGCACCGCGACGGCCTGCATGTTCGTGGTGGCGTCGACCGCGCCGACGGCCACGCCCCAGAGCGGGAAGGCGACGAGGAACATGCCCTTGGCGGGCGCCAGGACGGTCAGCGCCGCGCCCACCGCGATGCCCGCGACCGCGACCTGCAGCACGGTCCCGCTGCCGACCCGCTCGGCCGCCGCGCCGGCCAGCACGCTGCCGAGGCCGGCCGCGAGCGCGACCCCGACCACCAGCAGCGTGATCGCCAGCGGGCCCACCGACCACCGGTCGCTGTACGCCGGCAGGTGCGTGAGCAGCGCGGCGAACGTCAGGCCCTGCGCCAGGAACGCGGCCGCCACGAGCAGGCGGCGGCGGGCGAGGCCGGGCCGGGCGGTGGGCACGGGCCCATCATGGGTGGTGCCGCCCGCCGCGGTCAGCAGGTCGGCGAGGTCGGGCGAGGTCGGGCGAGGTCGGGCGAGGTCGGGCGAGGTCGGGCGAGGTCGGTGTGGCGGCCCGCGCGGCATGGCATCGTGCGGCTGTGGCTGCACGCACCTGGACCAACTGGGCCCGCACCGAGACGGCGCACCCGGTGCGCGTGGTGACCCCGCGCTCGGTGGACGACGTCGCGCAGGTGGTCACGACGGCGGCGGCGGCCGGGCTGCGGGTCAAGCCGGTCGGCGCGGGGCACTCGTTCACCGGCGTCGCGGTCACCGACGGCGTGCAGGTGCGGCCCGAGGGCCTCGCGACCCGGTTCGACGTCGTCGGCCCGACGACGGTGACCGTCGGTGCCGGGTGGCGGCTGCACGACCTCACCCGCGAGCTCGAGCGGCACGGCCTGGCGATGGCGAACCTCGGCGACGTCGACGTGCAGACGCTCAGCGGCGCGGTCGCCACCGGCACGCACGGCACCGGTGCCGCGCTCGGCGGGCTGGCGTCGCAGGTGCGCGGCCTCGAGCTGGTGCTGGCCGACGGCACGGTCGCCACCTGCGGCCCGGGCGAGCCGTTGTTCGAGGCGGCGCGGCTCGGGCTCGGCGCCGTCGGGGTGGTCACCGCGCTGACGCTCGAGGTGGTGCCGGCGTTCGCGCTGCGCGCCCACGAGGGCCCCGGCCGGCTGCCCGACGTCCTGGACGGGTGGCTCGAGCACGCCACCGCGCACGACCACTTCGAGTTCTACTGGTTCCCGCACACCGACCGCGTGCTGCTGAAGCAGCACGACCGCGTGCCGCCGGGCACGCCGCTCGAACCGTTGTCGCCCAGGCGGGCGTGGGTCGACGACGAGCTGCTGTCGAACCGGGTGTTCGAGGCGGTGAACCGGCTGGCGGCCGGCATGCCGCGGCTGGTGCCGGCCCTCAACGCGGTGTCGGCGCGGGCGCTCACCGCCCGCGAGCACGTCGACGCGAGCTACCGCGTCCTCGCCTCGCAGCGGTCGGTGGTGTTCCGCGAGACCGAGTGGGGGTTCCCGCGCGCGGCCGTGCCCGACGTCGTCCGCGCGATCGACGCCTGGGTGCGGCGCTCGCACGAGCACGTGCCGTTCCCCGTCGAGGTGCGGGTGGGCGCGGCCGACGACCCGTGGCTGTCGACGGCGCACGGCCGCGACACCGGCTGGGTGGCCGTGCACCAGTACCACCGCATGCCGCACCAGCGGTACTTCGCGGCGGTCGCGGCGATCGCGGCCGAGCACGGCGGCCGCCCGCACTGGGGCAAGCTGCACCCGCTCGGCGCCGAGCAGCTGCGCACGCTGTACCCGCGCTTCGACGACGCCGTGGCGGTGCGCGACCGCGTCGACCCCGCCGGCGTCTTCGCCAACCCCTACCTCGACCGGGTGCTGGGCCGGACGCCGGACCGGGTGGACCGGGCGGCCCGGACGGCCGGCTGACCGCCCGGCGGCGACGCCGTCCAGCGGGTCAGGCGGCTGCGAGCAGGGCCCCGCCGACCAGCCCGGCCGCGGCGACGACGCCCACGGTGGCAGCCGTCGTGCGCCAGCCCATCGCGCCGCCGACCATCACCGCCGAGGGCAGGCTCACGGTCGGCAGCACCACGAGCAGCGCACCGAGCACCCACGGGCTCGCCCCGGCGGCGGCCAGCGCCAGGAGCACGGGGATCTCGCCGCCGGTCGGCAGCACGAGCAGGGCGCCGACGACGCAGCAGCCGACGACCACCAGGGCCGAGGGTCCACCGCTGCCGAGCACCGGCACCAGCCACGGGCCCAGCACCCCGACGAGGAACACCAGCACGAGGTACTCGGGCACCAGCAGCACGGCCAGCCGCGCGAACGAGCGCAGCACCCGCACGGGGGCCGGCCGGTCCGCCACCTCGGGCACGGGCGGGGCCGTGCGCAGCGGCTCGATCACCAGCGGCTGCACGGACGTCGCCGTGGTGCCACGGCGCCCGGCCCGGCGCAGCGCGGCCCGGTCGCCGACGCCGCCGAGCACCGTCGCGGCCCCGAGCACCAGCACGACGCCCAGCAGCGCGCGCACCGCCGTCCACTGCCAGGGCGCGAGCAGCGCGAGGAACACCAGCACCGCCGGGTTCAGCACCGGGTTGCCGAGCCAGAACGCGAGCGCGGCGGCTCGCGGCACGCCGGCCCGGCGCATGGTCACCGCGACCGGCGCGGTGCAGCAGGTGCACATCATCGTGGGCAGCGAGAGCAGGCCGCCGCGCAGCGCGCCCCGCGCGCCGTCGCCGGTGGCGCGCCGCCACAGGGCCGGTGCGACGAGCGCGTCGACGAGGGCCGCCACGACGAGCGCGACCACCAGCGCCTTCCACACCGCGCCGGTGTAGGCGGCCGTGAACGACCAGCCGCGCTCGAACCAGCTCGACCCGCCGGTCGCGCGCTGCAGCACGTCGCTGCCCGGCCAGCTGCGGCTGCCGTGCAGCTGGCGCACCCGCTCGCCGTAGGGCAGCCACTTGGCCCAGGTCAGCCCCGCGGCGGCGGCGACGAGCACCACGAGGACGGCGACGCCCTGCCGGGTGCCGCGCGCGGAACCCGTGGGGCCGGTGGAGGTGGTGCCGGTCACGGAGGTCACCCGGCCACTGTGGACCGCCTGCGGCGTCCTGTCGTGCGGTCGTCCCTAGGCGAGCAGGCCCGCGGCCACCCGCAGGTCGGCCACGAGGGCGTCGTACGCCTCCTGCCGGTGCTCGGCGTCGGCCCGCAGCACCGACGACGGGTGGACGGTCGGCATCATCCGCACCGGCACGCCGGCCAGCTCGCGCTCGACGACCCGGCCGCGGTCCTGCGTCACCTTCACACCCGGGCCGATGACCGAGCGGGCGGCGGTGGCGCCGAGCACCACGACCAGCTCGGGCCGCACGGCGGTCAGCTCGGCCTCGACCCACGGCCGGCAGGCGGTCACGTGGCCGACGTCCGGCGTCTGGTGGATGCGTCGCTTGCCGCTCTGGGTGAACCTGAAGTGCTTCACCGCGTTCGTCACGTACACGTCGCGGCGCTCGATGCCCGCGTCGTCGAGCGCCCGCTGCAGCAGCTGCCCGGCCGGCCCGACGAACGGGATGCCCCGCTGGTCCTCGACGTCGCCCGGCTGCTCGCCGACCAGCACGATCCGCGCCTCCGGGTTGCCCGCCGAGAACACCACCTGGGTCGCCGGCTCCCAGAGCTCGCAGCCGCGGCACCCCGGTGCGGCGGCCTTCAGCGCGTCGACGTCGGCGCGCGGGGGCACCCACTCCTGGGCGCCGGGCCGCTCCGGCCGATCCGGCCGCTCGGACCTCGCCTGCGTCGTCATGGCCGCCACGCTCCCACCGGCCGCCGCCGCGAGCCACGTGAAGTCGGCTGCCGCACCGTTCGGGTGTCGTGCACGCCCCTCGGACGGTGCCGCCGCCACCTGCTGCACCCCGGCTGCCGGCCTCAGGCGTCGACGGGCCGCGCCGCACCGTCCAGGACGTCGGCCTCGGCCGCGGCCCCGTCGAGGTCGACCACCTGCTGCGGGACGCCGTCGAGCGCCGCCCCGCCGGCGACCACCGGTGCGGCCTGCGGCACCGCCACCTGCGGAGCCGCCGCCTGCCGGGCTGCCGTCTGCAGGGCCGCGGCCCGCCGGCCGGCGCACCACCCCAGCTCGCGGTACGCCTCGAAGCGCTGGTCGGTGTAGAGCTGGTCGGCGGTCGAGTGGTTGGGGAACCGCGGGTCGCTGTGCTTGATGGAGCGCAGGTCCCAGGGCACCTGGTCGGTGAGCACGGTGCGGGCGTAGAACAGCCGGCCGTGCCGCACCCCCCGTCCCTCGTCGGGGTAGGTGATCGACCCGGTGACGACGTCGTGCTGGGCCAGCCCGGTCTCGGCGTCCGGCGTAAGCGGGCGCGGGTCGACGGAGATCTCCACGCCCAGCTCGGTGCGGGCCAGCGCGATGGCGTCGCCGAGCGAGTCCATCGCCTCGGGCGAGCCGCCGCTGGCGTCGAAGCAGAACACCTCGGTGCAGCCGCGCCGCAGCAGCTCGACCAGGCCGAGGTTCTCGTAGTGCCCGCCGTCGCTGACGAAGAGGAACTTGCCGTTCAGCGCGTTCATGCCGAGCAGCTCGCGCCACAGCTGCGACGGCCGCGGCCGCAGCCGGGCGCTGCTCGTGGTCGACCACCGCCCCGCCCAGCGCGGGTTCGGCACCCACACGCCGAGGCGCACGTTGGCCAGCGCCAGCAGGAACGTCAGGTGCCGGCGCGTCATCTTGCCCATCGACGGCGACACCGCGGCGCCCGACATCGCGACCGCGGCCGGCAGCGTGAAGTCGTGCACCCGGCTGGCGGCCACCTCCTCGAACAGCTCGGTGCCGACGTACCCGACGAGCGGTCCGCCGAGCTGCTCCTGCTCGAAGGTGAAGCTCGTGACGCCGCGGCCGGGTGCGGTGTCGCCTTTGCTGGAGATGTTCGCCGCCGCGCAGACGACGAGCCGCGGCCCGCGCGCCCGCCCCATCTGCGACAGCCGCACGGGCAGGCCGTAGTCGCGCTCGGTCGCCGTCGGGGGGGAGGCGGGGTCGGCGGGGTCGGACCGCACCCGCTTCAGGGCGAAGGCCGAGCAGAGCCGCCGCCGGTAGAACGGGTGCATCGACCACGACGTCAGGTCGCCGAAGAAGTACACGAGCGCGTAGACGGCGAGCGCGCCGGCTGCCACGAGCGCGACGCCGCGCGGGGCGGACGGCGAGCGGACGGTCAGGTACATGGCCAGCACGAGGCCGGCGCCGAGCAGCAGCGGTCCGGCGACCGTCGCGGCCACGAACACGAACGCGCGCCGGACGCCGCTGGACGCCTTCTGCCAGTAAGTGCGCAGCGTGCCCGCCGTCTGCAGCACGTGGTCGGGCTCGGTCAGCCGTGCCCGAAGCTGCAGCAGCACGGCGACGGCGACGGTGATCGCGCTGCCGCCGCCGACGGCCGCCGTGACGGCGCTGGCCTGCGAGACCACGGCGGGCGCGACGGCGCCGCCGACGAGGCCCGAGGCGGGCACCTCGGTCACCGCGTCGGCGCCGGTGCGCACCAGCACGGCCAGCAGCGCGGGGAAGCCCAGGCAGACGACGGCCGCCGCCACCGCGGTCAGCACCAGCCGCACCGACCAGCGTGCGCAGAACCGTTGCACGGCATCGAGCTTCACGCTCAGGGTGATGCCGAGCGCCCCGACCAGCACCCCGAAGACCGCCAGCGCCGCTGGCACGGCCCACGACCAGGTGCGCACGACGTCCGACAGCTCGACGCCGGCGGCGTCGGTGTGCAGCACCGGCAGCGCCGAGCGGTAGAAGAGGCCGACCACCACCCCGACCGGCACCACGACCAGCCCGATGCTGACGAGGTTCACGACCAGACCGAGCAGCATCCGCCAGACCAGCGCGACCTTGCCCACCAGGCCCGGCGCGAGGTAGCTCGACCGGTTGCGCAGGTAGCGCTCCTCGGGGGAGCGCGGCGCGAACGGCGGCTGCTCGCGCAGCAGGTCGGCGTCGCTGTCGTCCGGGTGCCCGGTGCGGCCGACCATCGTCCAGGCCGCCGCGATGTACGAGCCGCCGCTCACCGCCGACAGGTACTCCGCGTCGTCGAGCACCCCCTCGTCCTGCAGCGCCTGCAGCGCCCCGAGGTTGAACGACGCCGAGCGGATGCCGCCGCCGCTGCAGCAGACCCCGATGCGCTCGGTGCCGGCGACGGGCAGGGGCTGCACCAGGCTGGTCAGCACGGGCGGCTCGGACGGCGGCACCGGCGGCGGCGCGACCGTGGTGCACGCCGCGACGGCGCGCTCGCGAGGGCTGCGGTACCGGTCGGCGGCCTTGGCGGTGGCCATGCTCGGCACCTGCGCGACCCACGCCTGCTCCAGCTCCCTGAGCCGGCCGGCCTCGTCGTCCGGTCGTCTGGCGATCTTCATGTCGGCCTCCCCGGGCTCGACCTCCAGGCGTACTCCTGTCGCTCGTCGAGGGTCAACGATCTGTGCGCAGCCGGCGACGCGCGGTGCCCGGCGGGTGGGCGTTCGTCCCGTTTTGCCGGAGAAGCGGTGCATGCCGTGCGCGTCGCGGGGCAGCGCGCGGGTCAGGAGCACGCGCCGACCGGGGAGACCGACGATGAGCCTGCCGCGGACCACCGCCGTCGCGGCGGGCGACCGCTGGACCGACCCGGACGGCGTCCGGATGCCGGCTGGGGAGGTGCACGCGTGGCTGCCGGGCCAGAACCAGACCGTCTGCGGGATGGCGCTCAGCCGGTCCCGGCTGCTGCGCTTCCCGCACGTGACCTGGGCGGACGTGCAGCCCTCGACCGGCCGCGACGCCGACCGGGTGGGCTGGGTCCGTCCGCGCTGCGCGGCCGCCACCGGTCGCGACCGGCGCTCCTGGCACCGGACCGACCCTCGACCCTGACTGCCGGATCTGCCGGATCGGCTAGACTGGGGACGGCTGGAGGGTCGGGACCGTGCCCTGTTCGGCGTCCGACACCTCGAGGGGAGCCACCATGCGATTCGTCTACCAGTCGTTCGCCGGCCGGTACTGCGACAACCCGCGTGCCGTCCACGAACGACTCCTGCAGCAGGGCAGCGAGCACGAGCACGTGTGGCTCGCCGACCCCGCCCACGAGCACACGTTCCCCGACACCGTCACCACGGTGCGCATCGGCGACGACGCCGCCGTGCAGGCCCTCGAGGCCGCCGACGTGCTGGTCGCGAACACGCACACCGAGGTCGAGTGGCGCAAGCGCGAGGGCGCGACGTACCTGCAGACCTGGCACGGCACCCCGCTCAAGCGCGTGCACCACGACGTGCTCTGGGCCCCCGAGGGCCGGCTGGCGCGGCTCGACCGCGACGTCGCCCGGTGGGACGTCATGGTCTCGCCGAACGCCGCCAGCACCCCGCGGCTGCAGGGCGCGTTCCGCTTCGCCGGGCCGATGATCGAGACCGGCTACCCGCGCAACGACGTGCTGGTGCGCGACGACGGTCAGCGCCGCGCCAAGATCCGTGCCGAGCTCGGCGTGCCGGACGGCGTGCGCGCCGTGCTCTACGCGCCGACCTGGCGCGACGACGTCTACTTCGACGCCTCGAAGCCCCAGGTGCGGCTGCCGCTCGACACCGAGCGCTTCGCCGAGGTGCTGGGCGAGGACTGGATGCTGCTGCCCCGGCTGCACTCCATGGTCACCGACCGCATGCCGCCGCTGCACGGGCACGGCGTCTACGACGTCTCGTGGTACCCCGAGGTGGCCGACCTCTACCTCGCCGCCGACGTCCTGGTCACCGACTACTCGTCGTGCATGTTCGACTTCGCGGTCACCGGCAAGCCGATCCTGTACCTCGCCCCCGACCTCGACCGGTTCCGCGACAGCGTGCGCGGGTTCTACTTCGACCCGCTGCCCGGGCTGCCCGGCCCGCTGCTGACCGAGACCGACCAGGTGCTCGACGCGCTGCGCGACCTCGACGCCGTGCAGGAGCGGTTCGCCGGCCGGTACGCCGCCTTCCGCGACACGTTCGGCTCGCTCGAGGACGGCGACTCGACCGACCGCGTGCTGCAGCAGGCCCTGGGCATCGTGGTGCAGGCAGACCCCGTCCTGGGCGGCGCGGCGGGGTCGTCGACCGCAGACTGAGCGCGACCGGTCAGGGCAGACCCAGGAGGCGCGACGTGGCGCACGGCACCACCGACCAGCAGGCGACGACCGACCCGGGGCCGGTCCACGACGCCCTGTACGGCGACGGCATCACCGCCCTGCGCGGCGCCTTCGACGTCGGGTTCGTCGACGCGATGCGGCACGACGTCGAGGTGGCGTTCGCCGACGCGCGCGGCCGCGAGGGCGGTGCGGTCGGTCGCGGACCGAACCGCTGGTACGTCGAGCTGCACCCCGAGCAGCTGAGCGGCTTCGTCGAGCTGGTCACCCACCCGTGGGTCGACGCCGCCTGCCGGGCCGTGCTCGGCGACGACTACCACTTCGCCGAGGTCGGGTTCGACGTCCCGCTGCCCGGCGCCGTCGACCAGCCCTGGCACCGCGACTTCCCGATGCCGGCCGCGACCCGCGACGAGCACCGGCTGACGTCGCTCGCCTTCAACCTCACGCTGGTCGACACCACCGCCGACATGGGCCCGTTCGAGATCGCCGTCGGCACCCAGTGGGACGACAGTCCCGAGTTCGACCACGGCATGTTCCCGCCGAAGTCGCACCACGGCCGCTACGAGGGGCTCGCGCAGCGCAAGATGCCGCAGCGCGGTGACGTCTCGGTGCGCTCGGCGCTCACCATCCACCGCGGCACGCAGAACCACTCGCAGCTGTCCCGCCCGGTGCTCGTCCTGGGTGCGGACGCGGCCGACGCCGAGCAGCTCGTCGAGCACTCGCCCCGGGTGACGCACGGGTTCTGGGACGCGCTGCCGCAGCAGGTGCGCGACCACCTGCGCTGCCCCGTCGTCGACCGCCTCGAGCCGATCGTGCAGAAGCACACCATCGAGGGCCTGGTGATGGGGGCGTCCTGAGGCGCCTGAGGGCTGGTCGGAGCGGGCGACGGGAATCGAACCCGCGTAGTCAGTTTGGAAGACTGAAGCTCTACCATTGAGCTACGCCCGCGTGCGCCCCACCACCTGCTGAGCAGGTGCGGGGGCGCGAGACGACAGGGTACCGGCCCCCGACCAGCGGGTCCGCCGGCCGTCGTCCGCAGGCTCCCCGCGCGGTGCGGCACGGGTCCAGGCACGACCCGGCGCATCGAGAGGGACGACGAGTGGCGATCACGGACGCGGTGCGCGTCGGACCGGTGCGGCGCTCGCTGCTCGCGCTGGCGTTCGGCGCCTTCGGGCTGGCGACCGGCGAGTTCGTCGCGCTCGGCCTGCTGCCGCAGATGGCCGACGGGGTGGGCGTCTCGATCCCGCGGGCCGGGCACTTCGTCTCGGCGTACGCGCTCGGGGTCGTGGTCGGCGCGCCGCTGCTCACCGCCGCCGCCGTCCGGCTGCCCCGCAAGGGGCTCATCATCGCGCTGGCGCTCGCGCTGGCCCTCGGCAACGTGGGCTCGGCGATCGCGCCCGACTACACGTCGCTGCTCGTGCTGCGCTTCGTCGCCGGGCTGCCGCACGGCGCCTACTTCGGCGTCGCCGCCGTGATGGCTTCGCACCTGGTGCCCGAGGCGCGACGCAGCCGGGCGATGGCGGTGGTCTTCGGCGGGCTGACCCTCGCGAACGTCGTCGGCGTGCCGCTCACCACCT
Organism: Angustibacter aerolatus; assembly: GCF_054776675.1. Taxonomy (NCBI): domain Bacteria; kingdom Bacillati; phylum Actinomycetota; class Actinomycetes; order Kineosporiales; family Kineosporiaceae; genus Angustibacter; species Angustibacter aerolatus. Next base: position 33,905 of record NZ_BAAHBM010000011.1, on the reverse strand, counting down.
TCATGGGACAGCAGACCAGCTGGCGGTGGGTGTTCGGGCTGGTGGCCGTGCTCGAGGTGCTGGCCGCGCTGGCGATCCTCGCCGTCGTCCCCCGCGAGCGCCCCGAGCACGCGGCCGAGCGGCCCTCGCTGGCCCGCGAGCTCGGTGCCTTCCGCAGCTCGCAGGTCTGGCTCACCCTCGCGATGGCGATCATCGGCGGCGGCGCCATGTTCGCCACCTTCAGCTACATCGCGCCGATGATGACGAAGGTGGCCGGGTTCTCCGAGTCGGCCGTGACGCCGCTGCTCGTGCTGTTCGGCATCGGCATGACCGCGGGCAACGTCGTCGGGGCCCGCCTGGCCGACCGCTCGATGATGCAGGCGATCTACCTCGCGCTCGGTGCGGAGGCCGTCGTGGCCGCGCTGTTCTTCCTCACCGCCCGCAACCAGGTGACCGCCGCGATCACCGTGCTGCTGTTCCCCTTCGCGGCGATGATGATGATCCCGTCGGTGCAGTCGCGGCTGGTCGGCCTGGCCGGCGGCGCCCCCAACCTGGCCGCCGCCTCGATGCACTCGGCGTTCAACATCGCCAACTCGATCGGCGCCGCGATCGGGGGAGCGGTCATCACCGCGGGTGCCGCCTCGCGCGAGAGCTACGCCCGCATCAACCTCGCCTCCGCCGGCATCGCCCTCGTCGGCCTGGCCATCGCCGTGCTCACCGGCACCCTCGCCGCCCGCACCCGCCGTCGCGCCGCCGAGGCCCCGCTGCCCGTCGGCGTCGGCTGAGCCCGTCGAACGCGGCGGCGGGCGCACCCCGCCGTCCACTACCCTTCGACCGACGGGGTGTGGCGCAGCTTGGTAGCGCGTCCGCTTTGGGAGCGGAAGGCCCCCGGTTCGAATCCGGGTACCCCGACCAGCACGGCGCTCTGGTGTCAGGCCACGCAGAACTCGTTGCCCTCGGGGTCGAGCATCACGACGTGGCCGAGGACGCCGGGGGCGTAGTGCTCCTCGCGCACCTGCGTCGCACCGGCGTCCAGCAGCTCGGCGACCTTCGCCCGCACCAGCGGCACCCGTTGGTCGTCCGGGCGGCCGGGGGCGACGCGCACGTCGACGTGCACCCGGTTCTTCGCGGTCTTGCCCTCCGGCACGCGCAGGAAGCCGATCGCGGGCAGCCGACCGGCGGGGTCGACGACCGAGGCGCCGTCGGGGTCGTCGTAGCCGGGCTCGGCGACGTACCCGAGCGCGAGCGCCCAGAACGCCGCGAGCCGGTGCGGGTCGGCCGCGTCGCAGCCGAGCGTCCAGTGCGTCGTCACGCTCGCGAGGGTAGGCGCCGCGCGCGCGATTGGGGCCTGGGCGCAGGCGCGGATAGCATGGGGGGTCGTCGGCAGGCGGTCCGTCTGCCCGACCCCCGATCCCGTTGGAGAACCCCGCAGTGAAGAGCGACGTCGAGACCCTGAACCCCACGCGCGTGAAGCTCACGGTCGAGGTGCCCTTCGACGAGCTGCAGCCCAGCGTCGACGCGGCCTACAAGACCATCGCCGCCCAGGTGCAGGTGCCCGGCTTCCGCCGCGGCAAGGTGCCCGCGCGCATCATCGACCAGCGGGTCGGCCGCGGCGCCGTGCTCGAGGAGGCGGTGAACGACGCGCTGCCGAAGTTCTACGGCCAGGCCGTCGAGCAGGCAGACCTGCGCCCGCTCGGCCGGCCCGAGGTCGAGGTCACCCAGGCCCCCGACCCGCAGGACGGCGGCGACCTGAAGTTCAGCGTCGAGATCGACGTGCGCCCCGAGATCACGCTGCCCGACCTCGGCGGCCTGGCCGTGACGGTCGACGACGTCGAGGTCGGCGACGACGACGTCGAGGCCGAGGTCACCGCGCTGCGCCAGCGCTTCGGCACCCTGGTGGGCGTCGACCGCGCGGCCGTCGAGGGCGACTTCGTCTCCATCGACCTGTCGGCCGAGATCGACGGCGAGGAGATCGACTCCGTCACCGGCGTCTCCTACGAGATCGGCACCCGCAACATGCTGGAGGGCCTCGACGACGCCCTCGTCGGCATGTCGAAGGACGAGACCAAGCACTTCCAGGCCCCGCTCGCCGGCGGCGACCGCGAGGGCCAGTCGGCCGACGTCACCGTCACCGTGCAGTCGGTGAAGGAGCGCGAGCTGCCCGAGCTCGACGACGACTTCGCCCAGCTCGCCAGCGAGTTCGACACCCTCGACGAGCTGCAGGCCGACCTGCGCCAGAAGGCCGAGCGCACCAAGCGGCTGCAGCAGGGCGTGCAGGCGCGCGACAAGGTGCTCGACCAGCTGCTCGACACCCTCGCCATCCCGGTGCCCCAGTCGCTCGTCGAGGCCGAGGTGCACCAGCACCTCGAGGGTGAGAACCGGCTCGAGGACGACGAGCACCGCGCCGAGGTCACCGAGAGCGCGACCAAGGCCATCCAGGCGCAGCTGCTGCTCGACGCGATCGTCGAGCAGGAGCAGGTGCAGGTCACCCAGCCCGAGCTCGTCGAGTACCTGGTGATGAACGCCCAGCAGTACGGCATGTCGCCCGACGCCTTCGCCAAGGCCGTCGACGAGGCCGGCCAGGTGCAGGGCATGGTCGCCGAGGTGGCTCGTCGCAAGGCGCTCGCGGTCGTGCTCGAGCAGGCCACCGTCACCGACGCCAGCGGCAACGTCGTCGACCTCGAGGCCCTGCGCCCCGAGGAGCCGTCGATCGCCGACCAGCTCGAGGAGGTCGAGGTCGTCGACGCCGACGAGACCGACCAGACCGAGCCGGCCGAGGACGACGCGGACGGCGAGCCCGCCCGGGCCTGACCGTCCCCCGCACGTCGAGGGCCCGTCGCAGCACACGCTGCGGCGGGCCCTTCGTCGTCCCTCCGCCCGTGGCGAACACGGGCCGTCCGGGGGAGTGGGGCGTCGGGGGTGGACGTTAGGGTCCGTGACAGGCAAGCACGTCAGCACACCACGGGAGACAGCGTGAGCGAGAACACCGTCGAGGCACGGGGCCCGCAGCAGGGCGTCGGGCTGGACGACAGCATCTACAACCGCCTGCTGAAGGAGCGCATCATCTTCCTCGGCTCCGACGTGCGCGACGACAACGCGAACGCGATCTGCGCCCAGCTGCTGCTGCTCGCCGCCGAGGACCCCGAGAAGGACATCTGGCTCTACATCAACTCGCCCGGCGGCTCGGTCTCGGCCGGCATGGCGATCTTCGACACCATGCAGTTCGTGAAGCCGGACGTCGCGACGGTGGCGATGGGCCTGGCCGCGTCGATGGGCCAGTTCCTGCTCTCGGCGGGCACGCCCGGCAAGCGCTACGCCCTGCCGCACGCGCGCATCATGATGCACCAGCCGTCCGGCGGCATCGGCGGCACCGCGTCCGACATCCGCATCCAGGCCGAGCAGATGCTGTACATCAAGCAGCAGATGGCCGAGCTGATCGCGCAGCACACCCACCAGAGCGTCGAGCAGATCACCAAGGACTCCGACCGCGACCGCTGGTTCGGTGCGGACGAGGCCCGGGAGTACGGCTTCGTCGACCACGTGGTCGCCAGCGCGGCGCAGGCCCAGGGCGGCGGCACCGAGTGACCGCGCCCTCGACCACCACGACCCCACGACCGACTTGGAGCACCGCGCGATGAGCGTCCCCACCCCCTACGGCCGGGCCGGCGGCCTGCACGTGCCCGCCCCCTCCAGCCGGTACATCCTGCCCCAGTTCGAGGAGCGCACGTCCTACGGGATGAAGCGACTCGACCCCTACACGAAGCTGTTCGAGGACCGCATCATCTTCCTCGGCGTGCAGGTCGACGACGCGTCCGCGGACGACGTCATCGCGCAGCTCATCGTGCTCGAGTCGCAGGACCCCGACCGCGACATCCTGATGTACATCAACTCGCCCGGCGGCTCGTTCACGGCGCTCACGGCGATCTACGACACGATGCAGTACGTGCGTCCCGACATCCAGACGTACTGCCTCGGGCAGGCCGCCTCCGCGGCCGCCGTGCTGCTGGGCGCCGGTGCGCCGGGCAAGCGCTACGCCCTGCCGAACGCGCGCATCATGATCCACCAGCCGGCGATGGAGGGCGCGGGCGGCATGGCCAGCGACCTCGAGATCCAGGCCAACGAGGTGCTGCGCATGCGCACCTGGCTGGAGGAGACGCTGGCCTCGCACAGCGGCCGCACCGCCGAGCAGGTCCGCGTCGACATCGAGCGCGACAAGATCCTCACCGCCGAGCAGGCCAAGGAGTACGGCCTGATCGACGAGGTGCTCGCCAGCCGCAAGGCCTCGACCGAGGACTGAGCGTCCGCGGCCCGGCCCCGGTGCGTCCGGGGCCGGGCCGCTCACCCCTGGTGCGGCGGCGACGCGACCGGCGTCCGCTCTCGGCGGAACCTCTGGTCCCGCCCGCCGACACCGGGTTTCAATGAGTCAGGAGCGTCGCGGGCCGGGGTACGGTCTCGTGACCAGTCCGGCACCCGACAGCGGGTCGACCGGGCGAGACGTCGAGGGAGGTCCGACAGGTGGCGCGCATCGGCGACGGTGGTGATCTGCTGAAGTGCTCGTTCTGCGGCAAGAGCCAGAAGCAGGTCAAGAAGCTCATCGCCGGGCCAGGCGTGTACATCTGCGACGAGTGCATCGACCTCTGCAACGAGATCATCGAGGAGGAGCTGGCCGAGACCAGCGACCTCGGTCTCGACGAGCTGCCCAAGCCGCGCGAGATCTTCGACTTCCTCGAGCAGTACGTCGTCGGCCAGGAGCCGGCGAAGAAGTCGCTCGCGGTGGCCGTCTACAACCACTACAAGCGCATCCAGGCCGAGGAGCCCACCCGCAAGGGTGAGGAGTCCATCGACATCGCCAAGTCGAACATCCTGCTGATCGGCCCGACGGGCTGCGGCAAGACGTACCTGGCGCAGACCCTCGCGCGCATGCTCAACGTGCCGTTCGCCATCGCCGACGCCACCGCCCTCACCGAGGCCGGCTACGTGGGCGAGGACGTCGAGAACATCCTGCTGAAGCTCATCCAGGCCGCTGACTACGACGTCAAGAAGGCCGAGACGGGCATCATCTACATCGACGAGGTCGACAAGATCGCCCGCAAGAGCGAGAACCCGTCGATCACCCGCGACGTCAGCGGCGAGGGCGTGCAGCAGGCGCTGCTGAAGATCCTCGAGGGCACCACGGCCAGCGTGCCCCCGCAGGGTGGCCGCAAGCACCCGCACCAGGAGTTCATCCAGATCGACACGACGAACGTGCTGTTCATCGTGGGCGGCGCGTTCGCCGGGCTGGAGAAGCTCATCGAGCAGCGGGCCGGCAAGAAGGGCCTCGGCTTCGGTGCGCAGCTGCACAGCTCGGTCGACCTGCAGGGCGACACCTACGGCGACGTCATGCCCGAGGACCTCATGAAGTTCGGGCTGATCCCCGAGTTCATCGGCCGCCTGCCGGTCATCACGACCGTGGCCAACCTCGACCGCGACGCCCTGGTCAACATCCTCACCAAGCCGCGCAACGCGCTGGTGAAGCAGTACAAGCGGATGTTCGAGATCGACGGCGTCGAGCTCGAGTTCACCGACGACGCGCTGGAGGCGGTGGCCGAGCAGGCCATCCTGCGCGGCACCGGTGCCCGCGGGCTGCGCGCGATCATCGAGGAGGTGCTGCTCCCGGTGATGTTCGACGTGCCCAGCGACGACGAGATCGCCCGCGTGGTGGTCACCCGCGAGGTCGTGCTCGACAACGTCAACCCGACGATCGTGCGGCGCGACGCCCCCGAGCCCCGCAAGCGCGCACCGCGCGAGAAGTCGGCCTAGCCCCAGACCGTCCGCCGGACGCCTGCGGCCGGGCGATGCGGCGGGGCCCCGCGGTCGTGCCCCCTGCGGGGAGGTCCTGCGGTCAGGCGTGGCCGACGGCGGGGGCGGGCGCCGTGGCCCGTGCGTTCGCCGCGTGCTCGCTGGCCCAGGACAGCACCTCGTCGGCGACCATCGGCTTCGCGAACCAGAAGCCCTGCAGGTCGTCGCAGCGCAGCTCGTGCAGGCGCTCGGCCGCCGCGAGCGACTCCACGCCCTCGGCCACGATGGTGAGCCCGAGCCGGTGGCCCAGGTCGATGATGGCGGTGACCACGGCGTCGTCGTCCGGTGAGCGGTCGAGCGCGGTGATGAACTGCCGGTCGATCTTCAGCTGGTGCACCGGCAGGCCGCGCAGCTGGCTCAGGCTGGTGAACCCGGCGCCGAAGTCGTCGACCGCGACCTGGATGCCGCGGGCGCGCAGCGCGCCGACCACGGCGCGCGCCTGCTCGGGGTTCTCGGTGACGGCGCTCTCGGTCACCTCGAGCACCAGCTGCGAGGCGGGCCAGCGGTGCAGGGCCAGCACCTCCTCGACGATGCCGAGCAGACCGTGCTCGAGCGACACCGGGCTGATGTTCACCGCGATCGACGCCTCCAGGCCGGCCTGGCGCCAGCGGCTCGCGTCGCGCACGGCGGTCAGCAGCACCCAGCGGGTCAGGGCGTGGATCAGGCTGGTGCGCTCGGCGATCGGGATGAACTCGGCCGGCAGCAGCAGCCCGCGCTCGGGGTGGTGCCAGCGCAGCAGCGCCTCGAAGCCGGTCAGGCCGTGCGACCCGGCGGCGATCACCGGCTGGTAGCGCACGTGCAGCTGGTCCTCGAGCATCGCCTCGCGCAGGTGCGACAGCGTCTCGAGGCGGTCGGGGGAGTGCTCGTCGTTCGCGGCGTCGTAGCGCGTGACGCCCGACCGCGCGCGCTTGGCCTGGTACATCGCGACGTCGGCGTGCTGCAGCAGGTCGCTCAGGGTGCGTCCGTCGCTGGGCGCCACCGTGACGCCGATGCTGGCCCGCACGTCGAGGCTCACCCCGCGGGCGCGGAACTCGCGCAGCGTCAGGCCGCCCAGGATCCGCTTCGCCCGCACCACGGCACCTCCGGCGCTGACCGGCCCGGCGATGAGCACCGCGAACTCGTCGCCGCCGAGGCGGGTGACCAGCGCGTCGGGCCCGGCCGCCGCCACCAGCTGCTGCGCGACCTCGACCAGCACCTCGTCGCCGGCGGCGTGCCCCAGCGTGTCGTTGACGTCCTTGAAGCCGTCGAGGTCGACCAGCAGCAGGGCGGGACCGTGGCTGCCGTCCCCGTCCATGTCGGCGATGCCACCGAGCACCCGCTCGGCCTCCTCGGCCAGCATCGTGCGGTTGCCCAGCTGGGTCAGCGGGTCGCGGCGAGCCATGCGGTGCCGCTCGCGGTCGCGGGCGACGAGCAGCACGACGAGCGCCGCCGCCGCCAGGGCGCTGCAGACCGCGAACGCCACGGTCAGCCAGAGCGCGATGCCGTTCATGGTCGGACCTCCGGGCGCGTCAGCAGACGCCGACGTGACGGAGCGACGCCGACCACACCCGGATCGGCAGCAGAGGGGGTCTGCTTGAGGCGGACGCGCCCGCTAGCTGGTCACCTGCTCGGCCGCCAGCTCGCTCTCCGTGACGGTGACGACGTCGCCGCCGGTGACCACCTCGAGGTCGCGCACCCGGCCGGCGGCGCGCAGGTCGGCCAGGCCGGCCTGCAGCAGCCCGGCCTGCTCGGCCGGGGCGGTGACGACGGCCCGCAGCACCTCGGTGCGTTGCGACACCTTCGCGGTCGACTTCACCCCGCGCAGCCCGGCCAGCGCCTGCCCGACGGCGGGCAGCACCAGCGGGTCACCGCCCACGTTCACCTCGGCGGCGGCCGGCCAGGCGGCGCGGTGCACCGACCCGGCCTGCCACCACGACCAGGCCTCCTCGGTCGCGAACGGCATGAAGGGCGCGAAGAGCCGCAGCTGCACCGACAGCGCGACCGACAGGGCGGCCTTGGCCGACGCGGCACCGGGCCCCTCGCCATAGCCGCGTTCCTTGACCAGCTCGACGTAGTCGTCGCAGAACGTCCAGAAGAACCGCTCCGAGACCTCGAGCGCCCGGGTGTAGTCGAAGGCCTCGAACGCGGCGGTCGCCTCGGCCACCGTCTCGGCGAGCGCCGTCAGCATCGAGCGGTCGAGCTCTTCGGTGACCTGGGCGGTCTCGGCGGTCAGCGCGTCGTCACCGGCGATGTTCAGCACGAACTTGCTCGCGTTGAGCACCTTGATCGCGAGCCGGCGGCCGACCTTCATCTGGCTCTCGTCGAACGGCGAGTCCATGCCCGGGCGCGCCATCGCCGCCCGCCAGCGCACGGCGTCGGTGCCGAACCGGTCGAGGATCTCGGTGGGCACGACGGCGTTGCCCTTGGACTTGCTCATCTTCTTGCGGTCGGGGTCGACGACGAAGCCGCTGATCATCGAGCGCTTCCACGGCAGCGAGCCGTTCTCGTAGTGCGCACGCACCACGCGGGAGAACAGCCAGGTGCGGATGATCTCGTGGGCGTGGGTGTTCAGGTCCATCGGGAAGGTGCGCGCGAACAGGTCGGGGTCGCGCTCCCAGCCGCAGGCGATGTGCGGCGTCAGCGACGAGGTGGCCCAGGTGTCCATCACGTCCGGGTCGCCCACGAAGCCGCCGGGCACGCCGCGCTGGTCGGCGGTGAACCCCGGCGCAGGGTCGGAGGACGGGTCGACCGGCAGCGACGCCTCGTCGGCGACGATCGGCCGGTCGTGGACGATCTCGCCGGCGTCGTCGAGCCGGTACCAGACGGGGAACGGCACGCCGAAGAACCGCTGCCGGCTGATCAGCCAGTCGCCGTTCAGCCCGCCGACCCAGTTCTCGTAGCGGTGACCCATGAACTCCGGCGTCCAGCCGAGCTCGTGGCCACGCTCGAGGAACGTCTGCTTCAGGGCGTCGTCGCGGCCGCCGTTGCGGATGTACCACTGGCGGCTGGTGACGATCTCGAGCGGCTTGTCGCCCTTCTCGAAGAAGTTGGCCATGCGCTGCGTGGCCGTCGGCTCGCCGTCGAGGTCGCCGGTGGTGCGCAGCGCGGCCACCACGGCCTCGCGCGCGCTGAACGTCGTCTTCCCGGCCAGCTCGTCGGCGTACAGCGCGCGGCCGGCGTCGGTCGGCAGCCACTCGGGGACGTCGCGCAGGATCCGCCCGTCGCGGCCGACCACGGCCCGCGTCGGCAGCTGCAGCTCGCGCCACCACTGCACGTCGGTGAGGTCGCCGAAGGTGCAGCACATGGCGATGCCGGCGCCCTTGTCCATCTCGGCGCCGGGGTGGGGGAGCACCGGCACCTCGACCCCGAACAGCGGCGAGGTGACGGTGGTGCCGAACAGCGGCTCGTAGCGCTCGTCGTCCGGGTGGGCGATCAGCGCGACGCAGGCCGGGATCAGCTCGGGGCGGGTGGTCTCGATGTGCACCGGACCGTCGGCGCCGTGGAACGCGACCCGGTGGTAGAAGCCCGGGTACTCGCGCGCCTCGAGCTCGGCCTGCGCCACCGCCGTCTGGAACGTGACGTCCCACAGGCTGGGCGCCTCGCTCTGGTAGGCCTCGCCCCGCGACAGGTTGCGCAGGAACGCCTTCTGCGCGACCGCCCGCGAGTCGTCGCTGATCGTCTCGTACTTGGTCGACCAGTCGACGCTCAGCCCCAGCTGGCGCAGCAGCGCCTCGAACGCCTGCTCGTCCTCCTGGGTCAGCCGGGTGCACAGCTCGACGAAGTTGGGGCGGCTGACCGCCACCTGGCGCTTCGGGTCGGGCTTGGCCGGCGGCTCGAAGTCGGGGTCGTACGGGAGCGACGGGTCGCAGCGCACACCGAAGTAGTTCTGCACGCGGCGCTCGGTCGGCAGACCGTTGTCGTCCCACCCGATCGGGTAGAAGACCTGCTTGCCGGCCATCCGCTGGTAGCGCGCCACCAGGTCGGTGTGCGTGTACGAGAACACGTGCCCGACGTGCAGGCTGCCGCTCACCGTCGGCGGCGGGGTGTCGATGGAGAACACCTGCGCCCGCTCGGCCGTGCGGTCGAAGACGTAGGTGCCCTGGTCGCGCCATACCCCGACCCACCGGTCCTCGAGTCCCTCGAGGGTCGGCTTGTCGGGCACGCGCGGGCTGGTCATGCGGACGATTCTGCCAGCCCGTCGCCGGTGCCTCGTCCCGATATCCACAGGGGGGTTCAGTGCTGCAGCGCCCACAGGTCGTCGACGGCGGTCGCGGCGCGTTCCAGCGGGTCGCCCTCCGGCACGATCAGCGCGAAGACGACGACCGACAGGTGCTCCGAGGTGCGCCAGCACAGCGCCTTGCCGGGATGGAGCGCGGGCGGACCCGGCGTCCCCGGGTGCCCGAGCGCGGGGAAGCGGAGCGTCTGGGTGCAGCTGACGTCGCCGACGTGCGAGATCGGCTCGGCGGTCAGGTGCAGGTCGAAGGCGCCGGTGGCGTCGGTGCGCACGACCATCGCGTGCAGCCTGCGCATCGGGAGGGTCGCCTGCCCGTAGGCCCGACCGTCGTACGCGTTGCCCCCGGCGTCGTCCCGCACCGCCTCGCGCCAGCTGGTGGGCCCGCGCTCGGCGCTGAAGTCGCCGGCACCCGAGATCACCGGGTACCCCGCCAGCACGTCGGGCAGCACCACGGGCCTGGTGTCGTGCGGACGCAGCGCTCGCGGGGCCAGCACCGCGGCCGCCACGACGAGCAGGAGCGCACCGACGACGGCGGCCACCACGGTCCAGGGCCGTCGCCGCCGAGCGACGGGGCGCGGAGGAGGTGCTGCGACGGCTGCCCAGGCGGGTGCGGCGTCCCACGGCGCGGGCGGCTGCGTGGGGTGCGCGGTCACGTGCCGGTGTCGGCGTGCCGGTGCGGCGACTTGACCGGGTATCACCCTCGAGGTGCGCCGGTCGGTGCGGGTACCATCCTCAGCAGGCGTCGAACCGGCCATCACCGGGGAGCCTCCGGAAGAACGGGGCGCGAGCCCTCACTAGAACCGGGCGGACCGGCCCGCACCAGCAGCCGGATGACGAGCGGCCCCCTGAGACGGGGCAAGCGAGGTGGTACCGCGGTGCCGCCCGGTTCGCCGGGTGACGTCGTCCTCGCGGGCAGCGACCGACGTCCCGCGAGAGGCACCCCGATGACGTACCCCAAGGTCAGCGACGAGCACGCACCCGCGACGGTGCCGGCGTCCCCCCGCTTCCCGCAGATCGAGGAGCGCATCGGCCGGTACTGGGACGCCGACGGCACGTTCCGGGCCAGCGTCGAGCAGCGCGACGCCGGGCCCGACGGCAGCAACGAGTTCGTCTTCTATGACGGCCCGCCGTTCGCGAACGGCCTGCCGCACTACGGCCACCTGCTGACCGGGTACGTGAAGGACGTCGTGCCGCGCTTCCAGACGATGCGCGGGCGCCGCGTCGAGCGCCGGTTCGGCTGGGACTGCCACGGCCTGCCCGCCGAGGTCGAGGCCGAGAAGCAGCTGGGCATCCGCCACAAGTCCGAGATCGACGCGATGGGCGTCGCGACGTTCAACGACGTGTGCCGCTCGTCGGTGCTGACGTACACCAAGGACTGGGAGGAGTACGTCGACCGGCAGGCGCGCTGGGTCGACTTCGACAACGACTACAAGACCCTCGACACCGACTACATGGAGTCGGTCATGTGGGCCTTCAGGTCGTTGTGGGACAAGGGGTTGATCTACGAGGGCTTCCGGGTGCTGGCGTACTGCTGGCGCTGCGAGACCCCGCTGAGCAACACCGAGACCCGCATGGACGACGTCTACCGGCAGCGTCAGGACCCCGCGGTCACCGTCGGGCTGCGGCTCGAGACCGGCGAGCTGGCGATGATCTGGACGACGACCCCGTGGACGCTGCCCAGCAACCTCGCGGCTGCCGTCAACCCCGACGTCGACTACGTCGTGGTGACCGGCCCGGCCGAGGGCCCCTTCGCGGGCGAGCGCCTGGTGCTCGCCGCCGAGCGCGTCGGCCGCTACGAGCGCGAGCTCGGCCTGACGAGCGTCGCCGACGCCGAGGAGCAGGGCCGGCTGGTGCAGCGGCTGAAGGGCACCGACCTGCTGGGCCGCCGCTACACGCCGCCCTTCGACTTCTTCGTCGGCCGGGAGAACGCGCACCGGGTGCTGGCCGCCGACTACGTCACCACCGACGACGGCACCGGCATCGTGCACATCGCCCCCGCCTTCGGCGAGGAGGACAAGGTCGTCACCGACGCGGCCGGCATCGAGCCGGTCGTGCCCGTCGACAGCAAGGGCGAGTTCACCGCGGAGGTCCCGCCGTACGCCGGGATGCACGTGTTCGAGGCCAACTCCGTGATCGCGCGCGACCTGCGCGAGCGGGGGCTGCTGCTGCGGCTCGAGAGCTACGAGCACCCCTACCCGCACTGCTGGCGCTGCGGCGAGCCGCTCATCTACAAGGCGGTGTCGAGCTGGTTCGTGCAGGTCACGAAGATCAAGGACCGCATGGTCGAGCTCAACCGCGACATCACCTGGGTGCCCGACCACATCCAGGACGGCTCGTTCGGCAAGTGGCTGTCGAACGCGCGCGACTGGTCGATCAGCCGCAACCGCTACTGGGGCAGCGCGATCCCGGTGTGGAAGAGCGACGACCCCACGTACCCGCGGGTCGACGTGTACGGCTCGCTCGACGAGCTCGAGCGCGACTTCGGCGTCCGCCCCGACGACCTGCACCGGCCGTACGTGGACGAGCTGACCCGCCCGAACCCCGACGACCCGACCGGCCGCTCGACGATGCGCCGGGTGCCCGAGGTGCTCGACTGCTGGTTCGAGTCGGGGTCGATGCCGTTCGCCCAGGTGCACTACCCGTTCGAGAACCGCGAGTGGTTCGAGCACCACTACCCGGGTGACTTCATCGTCGAGTACATCGGCCAGACGCGCGGCTGGTTCTACACGATGCACGTGCTGGCCACGGCGCTGTTCGACCGCCCGGCGTTCCGCAGCGCGCTGAGCCACGGCATCCTGCTCGGCGACGACGGCCGCAAGATGAGCAAGAGCCTGCGCAACTACCCCGACGTGCGCGAGGTGTTCGACCGCGACGGCTCCGACGCGATGCGGTGGTTCCTCATGTCGTCGCCGGTGCTGCGCGGCGGCAACCTGGTCGTCACCGAGCGCGGCATCCGCGACGGCGTCCGGCAGGTGCTCATCCCGCTGTGGAACGCCTGGTACTTCTTCTCGTTGTACGCCAACGCCTTCGACGGCGGGAAGGGCTACGACGCGCAGTGGTCGACGGCCTCGACCGACGTGCTCGACCGCTACCTGCTGGCGAAGCTGCGCGGGCTGGTGACGGACGTCGGCGAGCAGCTCGAGGTCACCGACATCAGCGCGGCCTGCGCCTCGGTGCAACGGTTCCTCGACGTGCTGACCAACTGGTACGTGCGCCGGTCGCGCGAGCGGTTCTGGGGCGAGGACGACCGCTCGGCGTTCGACACGCTGTACACGACGCTCGAGGTGCTGACCCGGGTCTGCGCGCCGCTGCTGCCGCTGACGACCGAGGAGGTCTGGCGTGGGCTCACCGGCGGGCGCAGCGTGCACCTCGCCGACTGGCCGGACGCCGAGCAGCTGCCGGCCGACGACGACCTGGTGATCGCCATGGACCGCGCGCGCGAGGTCTGCTCGGTGGTGCTGGGGCTGCGCAAGGCCGAGCAGCTGCGGGTGCGGCTGCCGCTGCCATCGGTCACGGTCGTGGCCTCCGACAGCGCTGCGCTGCAGCGGTTCGCCGACCTGGTGGCCGACGAGGTGAACGTCGGCGAGGTGCGGCTCGCGGCTCCCGGCGACTTCGCCGGCGGCCTGACCAGGCGGCTCGTGGTCAACGCCCGGGCCGCCGGACCGCGGCTCGGCCGCGACGTGCAGGCCGCCATCCAGGCGAGCAAGCGCGGTGACTGGCACGAGTCGGACGGCGTGGTGACGTCAGGCGGGATCGTGCTGCAGGACGGCGAGTACACCGTCGAGCTGGTCGTCGAGGGCGACGGCGACGACGGCAGCGTCACCGGCCTGCTGCCGGGCGACGGCTTCGTGGTGCTCGACACCCGGGTGACGCCCGAGCTCGAGGCCGTCGGCCTGGTGCGCGACGTCGTCCGCGTGGTGCAGCAGGCACGGCGCGACGCCGGCTTCCACGTCAGCGACCGCATCCGGCTCACCGTCGTGGGCGAGCAGCCCGTCTGGGCGGCTCTCACCGAGCACCAGCAGCTGCTGATGGACGAGACGCTCGCCGTGCAGGCCGGGCTGGCCGCCGACCTCGACCTCCTGCCCCCGGGAGAGGGCGTGGCCGAGGCCAGCGTCGGCGACGGGCTGGCCTTACGCGTGCAGGTGGAACGCGTCGACGGCGCGTAGGTCCAGCTCGACGCCGGGCTCGCTGGTGGGCCCGGCGTCGACGGCGGCCGCGCGGTCGTCGAGCGGCGCCAGGCAGGCCGCGGGCAGCGCGAACCAGCGCAGCCGCTCGACCTCGGCGCCCAGCCGGTGCGCGAACGCCGCGCCCCCGTCGTCCGGCACGGCCGGGGCCGACAGCAGGCGGTCCAGCGCGGACGCGCGCTGGTCGACGAGGGAGCCCGGTGCGGGCGGCTGCGCGGTGGTCGGCCACCGGGGCGTGCCGTCGGCGTCGAAGGTCAGGTCCGTCAATCGCACCGGTGCCGCCGCGTCGGAGCGCCGGTGCCGCCAGCGACCCGTGGCCGGCTCGAAGGCGTAGTCGGCGAGCAGCCGGTGCCCGTGCTCGGCCACCAGGAGCACCGCCTCGAGCACGTGCTCGAGCTCCGGCGCCGACATGAGGTAGCCGAGGCTGAGCCGCACCCAGCCCGGCTTGATGCCCGAGCAGCCGTCCGTGACGACCGCGCGGTACGCCTGCGACCGCTCGTCGTCGATGCCGAGCAGCCGGTGGCCGTACGGCGCGGCGCACGAGCACCCGCCGCGGGCCTGCACGCCGAACAGGTCGCTGAGCAGGGTCACGACGAACTCGTGGTGCAGCAGCCGCCCCTCCGGGTGCCGCACGAGCAGGCTGATGACCGGCAGCCGCTCGGCGACCTGGTCGCCGAGCACCTCGATGGCCGGGTGGTCGGCCCACGCCTGCAGCGCCCGCTCGACGTGGTGCCGTTCGCGAGCGGTGATGACGTCGACGCCGATCGCCCGCTTGAGGCGGAAGGCCAGCCCGGCCCGCACCGACTCGACGATCGCCGGGGTGCCGCCCTCCTCGCGCTCGTGGGGGGAGGCCACGTAGTCGTGCTGGCTGGCGCCGACGTAGGAGACCGTGCCACCGCCCACGACCGCCGGCACCCGGTTGCGCAGCAGCGACGCGCGCACCACCAGGACGCCGGGCGTGCCGGGGCCGCCGGGCAGCTTGTGCGGGCTCATGAACACGGCGTCCTTGGCCGCGAGCGGGTCGTCGGCCGGGTGCATCTCGATCTCGGTGTACGGCGCCGCCGTGGCGTAGTCCCAGCACGCCAGCGCGCCGTACCGGTGCAGCAGCCGGCTCACCGCACGGGTGTCGGCCAGGATGCCGGTCACGTTGCTGGCGGCGGAGAACGAGCCGACGACCAGCGGACGACGTCCCGCCCGGCGCAGCTCGTCCTCCAGCCGGTCGAGGTCGACCCGCCCGGTGGCGTCCTCGGGGATCGTCACCACGTCGGCCAGCGACTCGCGCCAGGGCAGCTCGTTGGAGTGGTGCTCGTAGGGGCCGAGCAGCACGAGCGGTCGTTCGTCCGCCGGCACGTGCTGCTCGAGGTGCCACCGGTCCTCGGCCGCCGACGGGATGCGCAGGCCGAGCACCTCGACCAGCTTGTGGATCGCGGCGGTGGCGCCGGAGCCGCAGAACACCACGGCGTCGCCCGCGTCGGCACCGACCGCGGCGGCGATCTCGGCCCGGGCGTCCTCGCGCAGCAGCCCGGTCTGGGCGCCTGTGGCCGACGACTCCGTGTGGGTGTTGGCGTAGCGGGGCAGCACCTGCGCGCGGATCCAGTCCTCGACGAGGTCGATGGAGCGCCCCGTCGCCGTCCAGTCGGCGTAGACCGCGCTGCGCGCCCCGTACGGCCCGTCGAGCACCAGCCCGGCCCCGATGACGCCCTCGCGCACCCGGCGCAGCACGGGGGTCTCGGGCGGGTGGCTCTGCGTCCGGTCGGTCATCTGCTGGCTCCTGGGTCTCGCGACGTTCTCCCCGTGGTGACGATCGCGTCCGTCACCAGGTGCTACGTCGGGAGACCGGTCCCGGGTTCACCACCTCGGGCAGGCGCGTGGACGACCGGGCGACCTGAGTGGTGAAAACCATTTCACGCCGGCTCGACCACAGCCTCCAGCGGCGAACTCAAGTCGTTGCCACAGGGCCCTTGACGGCGTCGCAAGCCGTCCCTAGGTTCTGTGAAATCGATTTCTCACCACTCCCGGAGGATGGCCCATGCGGTCGAAGCTGCTCGTCGCCGGCGCGGTCGTCGCCGGTCTCGCCCTGACCGCCTGCAGCTCGGCGGCCGAGAACGCCGGGTCGGGCTCGACGCCGGCCGCACAGTCCGGCGGCAAGAAGTCGATCGGCCTCATCACGTTCTCCGGCACCGACCCCTCGGCCAACATCGTGGTCGCGTCGGCGAAGGAGAAGGCCGCCGCGCTGGGCTACGACGTCACCGTCATCGACGCGCAGGGTCAGGTCGACCAGGCCAACACCGCGATGCAGAACCTCGTGCAGCGCAAGGTGTCGGGCATCGCGGTGACCGTGTTCCCGACGTCGTCGCTGGCCGCGGGGCTGGCCGCGACGGGCCCGGCGAACGTGCCGGTGGTCAGCAGCGGCGGGGGCACGGCCCCGGGCATCGCGGTGAACGTCGACGACAGCCAGGGCGAGAAGGTCACCCAGCAGCTGATCGACGACTCGAAGGGCGCCGGCGACGTGCTGACGCTCACCTACCTCGGCGGTCGCCCGTGCCAGCTGCGGCTCGCGTCCTTCAACGAGACGGTCGCCGCGAAGGCGCCTGGCCTGAAGGTCTCGCGGCAGGCGGTGACCGTGCCGGGCCAGGTCGAGTCGGCCACCAACGCCACGCTGGCCTGGCTCGCGGCGCACCCGAAGGGCTCTGCACCGTCGTTCTCGATCTACGCCTGCTTCGACGACCCGGCGCTCGGTGCCGTCGCGGCGCTCAAGCAGACGAAGCGCGACGACGTGAAGGTGTACTCGTTCAACGGTGTCCCGCCCGCCCTGGCCGCGGTGCAGGACGGCACGATGACGGCCACCCTCTGGTTCGATCAGAGCGCCGTGGGCGGCACCCTCGTCGACGTGCTCGACAAGTCCATCAAGAACGGCGCCTCGGGCGACTCGCAGCAGGTGCCGGCGCCCTCGGTGCTGGTCACGAAGGCGAACTACGACGCGTTCGCGACGGAGCACCCGGACGCCGTCAAGGCCGGCTGATCGTGAGCCAGGCAGACGCGCCGGACCTCGGCGGCGCCCCCGTCGTCGAGGTCCGTGACGTCAGCAAGCGCTTCGGGGCGATCGCCGCCCTGACCCAGGTGTCGGCCGCCTTCCGGCCGGGCGAGGTGCACGGTCTGGTCGGCGCGAACGGCGCCGGCAAGTCGACGCTCATCAAGGTGCTCTCCGGCGCGCACGTCCCCGACGAGGGGCAGGTGCTGGTCGACGGCACCCCGGTGGCCCTGGGCTCGCCCCAGGCGGCGCACGACCTGGGACTGGCGTTCATCCACCAGGAGCTCTCCCTGGTACCGAAGTTCTCGGTGCTGCAGAACATGGCGCTCGGGCAGTGGGACCGCGGCCCGGCCCGGCTGCTGACCTGGCGGGCGCTGCGCACCCGGGCGAAGGAGGTGCTCGGCACGCTCGGGCTCGAGGTGCCGCTCGACACCCCGGCCGAGCACCTGTCGATCGCCGACGCCTGGCTGGTCAGCATCGGGCGCGCGCTGGTGCACCGGGCGCGGCTGGTGGCGATGGACGAGCCGAGCGCGTCGCTGTCGGCGCAGGAGTGTCGTCGGCTGTTCGGCGTCGTGCGGCAGCTCGCCGCCGGGGGCGTGAGCGTGCTCTACGTGTCGCACCGGCTCGACGAGGTGGTCGACCTGTGCCAGACGGTCACCGTCTTCCGCGACGGCCGGGTGGTCGAGCGGCTCGAGGGTGCGGCCATCACCCGGCCCGCCCTGGTGCGCGGCATCGTCGGTGGCGAGCACGTCCCGGCGGCCGCGGAGGCGTCCGGCCGCGCCCCGGCGGCCGACGTCGAGCCCGCCCTGCGGGTGCGCGGGTTGCAGCGGGCCCCGCTGGTGCGCGGGGTCGACCTCGACGTGCTGCCCGGGGAGGTCGTCGGCCTGACCGGACTGGTGGGCAGCGGCCGCACCGAGGTCGCGCGGATGGTCTTCGGCGCCGACCAGCCCGACGCCGGCGCCATGTGGATCGACGGGCGCCGGCACGCCCCGCGCGACGTGGTCGCCGGCATCCGGGCCGGGGTGGCCCTGGTGCCCGAGGAACGCCGCTCGCAGGCGCTCTTCCTGCAGCGCAGCATCGACTTCAACGTCAACCTGCCCACGATGGCCAGCACCCGCACCGGGCCGCTGCGCCTGCTCTCGCCGCGCCGGCGCCGCGACCGGGCGGAGGGCATGGTGCGCCAGCTGCGGATCAAGACGCGTTCCACGCAGGAGCCCGTGCAGCACCTGTCCGGCGGCAACCAGCAGAAGGTCGTCATGGCCAAGTGGCTGGTCGGGTCGTGCCGCGTCCTGCTGCTCGACGAGCCGTCGCGCGGGGTCGACGTCTCGGCACGCACCGAGATCTACCGCGTCATCCGCGAGCAGGCGGCCGCCGGCACGGCGGTGCTCGTCATCTCCTCCGAGTACGACGAGCTGGTCGGCTGCGACCGCGTCGTCGTGCTGCGCGAGGGCCGCGTCACCGCCGACATCCCGGCGGCGGAGCTCACCGAGTCCGCCGTCCTCACCGCGTCGTTCGCCGAGCCGCCGCCCGTCGACCACACCCAGGAGAGCGCATGACCCAGACCACGACGTCGACCGCAGCCGGCGCCGCCGTCGCCGAGCCGGTGTCCGCGCGCTCGCCCGGCAAGGTGGCGCTGGCCGTGGCCGGCAAGTACGGCACGATCATCGGGCTGGCGGTGATGATCGTCGCGCTGTCGATCGCGGCGCCGGGCACGTTCCTGTCGGTCTCGAACTTCACCAACGTGCTGACGCAGAACAGCCTCATCGCCATCGTCGCGTGCGGCCTCACCCTGCCGCTCGTGGTCGGCGAGTTCGACCTGAGCATCGGGTACCAGGCCAGCTTCGCCGGCGTCCTCTGCGTCGGCCTGATGAGCGACCAGGGCCAGCCGCTGTGGCTCGCCGTCGTGGTCGGCCTGCTCGTCGGGGTGGTCGCGGGCCTGGTGAACGGGCTGCTGGTCACCGTGCTCGACGTGAACGCGCTCATCGCGACGCTGGGCATCGGCACGGTCATCGTCGGCGTCAACTACGCGTACACCGGCGGCATCCCCAAGACGCTGGTGGGGCACCCGCACTTCCTCGACCTCGCGCTCGGCAAGGTCGCCGGCATCCCCAACCCGATCGTCTTCATGGCGCTCGCGGTCGGCCTGCTCTGGCTGCTGCTCAACCGCACCGTGCTGGGTCAGCAGATGCAGGCCGTCGGCGGCAACGCCGAGGCGGCACGGCTGTCCGGGGTGCGCGTGCAGCGGGTGCGGGTGTGGGCCTTCGTCATCGCCGGCCTGATGGCCGCGGTGGGCGGCGTGCTGCTGTCGTCGCGGGTGGGCAGCGGCCAGCTGACGGCCGGCGACGCCTACCTGCTGAACTCGTTCGCCGCGGTGTTCCTCGGCTCGGCCGCCCTGCGCGACGGCGAGTTCCACATCCTCGGCACGCTCATCGGCGTGCTGACCGTCGGGTTCGGGTACAACGGGTTGGCGATCCTCGGCGCGCCGACGTTCTTCCAGTACATCTTCAGCGGCGGTCTGCTCGTGGTCGCCGTCGCCCTGAGCACCGTTGCGAGGCGCTATGCACGTCGTTGACCGCCCCACCCCGCCACCCGTCGTCACCGACGACGTCGCGCGGCACCGGGAGAAGGCCCCGCGCTACCGCGTCACCGCCGTCAACGTCGGCAACATGCGCGTCGACGCCTCGGAGATGTCGTACGGCAAGTCCTTCGGTACGAAGGTCGACATCCCGGTGTGGTGCGCGGCCATCGAGGGTGGCGGCCGCCGGGTGATCGTCGACACCGGCATCAGCGACCCGCAGTGGACGGCGCGGCTGATGTGCCCCACCTGGCAGGCGCCCGAGCAGACGATCGACGGCGCGCTCGACCGGCTCGGCTGGTCGCGCTCGTCGGTCGACGTCGTGGTGAACACGCACCTGCACCACGACCACTGCGCCAACAACTCCGCCTTCCCGAACGCCGAGTTCTTCGTGAGCCTCGCCGAGTGGGAGTTCGCGCAGGCGCCGATCGCGACGCAGCGGGTGCTCTACAACGAGTCGTGGCTCAACCACCCGCTCGGCCTGTTCGACTACACGCTGGTCGACCGCGACCACTTCGACGTCGCGCCCGGGCTGCGGCTGGTGCGCACGCCCGGTCACACGCCCGGTCACCAGTCGCTGCTGGTGCAGACCGACGACGGCGTGCTGTGCGTCAGCGGCGACGCGGTGAACAGCCGCGAGAGCCTGGCCGACGGCACGCCGTGCGGCCTGCTCTGGTCGACCGAGCACGGCATCGAGAGCGTGGCCCGCATCCGCGACCTCGCCGACGCCGTGCTCATGTCGCACGACACGCAGGTGACGCCCTTCCAGGAGGGCGGCTTCCCGCGAACCGAGGCGCTGCAGGCGGCCGAGACCGCCGCGGCCCGCCAGGAGGAGGACGCATGAGCGAGCCGTCGTTCGAGTCCGCGACGGCGCTGGCCGCGCGGCTGCGCAGCGGTGAGACGACCGCGGTGGAGGTGGCCGAGGACTGCCTGCGGCGCATCGACGCGGGCAACACGCAGGTGAACGCGTTCACCGTCGTCACCCACGACCTGGCGATGCAGCAGGCCCGCGACCGCGACCGCGCACTGGCCGCGGGCGCTCCGGTCGGCCCGCTGCACGGCGTGCCGGTCGCCATCAAGGACCTCTTCGACCTGCGCGCCGGCGTGCCGGGCACCTTCGGGTCGGTGCCGCTCAAGGGTTTCACCCCCGACACCACCACCTCGTACGTGCAGCGGCTGGAGGACGCCGGCGCGGTGATCGTCGGCAAGACGAACGCGCCGGAGTTCGGGCACAAGGGCGTCACCGACAACCTGGTGAGCGGCCCGACGCGCAACCCGTTCGACCTGACGCGCAACGCCGGCGGCTCGTCTGGCGGAGCCGCCGCGGCCGTGGCCGCCGGGCTGGTGCCGCTCGCCCAGGGCACGGACGGCGGCGGCTCGGTGCGCATCCCAGCCGCCTGGTGCGGGCTGTTCGGCATCAAGCCGAGCTTCGGGCGGGTGGCCGAGGTCGCCCGACCCGACGCCTTCATCTCGTCGAGCCCGTTCGTCAGCGCCGGCCCGCTGGCCCGCTCGGTCGGCGACGCCGCCCTCATGCTGTCGGCCATGGCCGGGCCGCACCCGCGCGACCCGTTCAGCCTGCCGGCGTCCCCGGTCGACCTCGCTGCGCTGCCGGCCGACCCGGCGTCGGTGCTGCGGGGACTCCGGGTGGCCTGGAGCCCCGACCTCGGCGGCTTCCCGGTCGACCCGCGGGTCGCTGCGGTCGCCGCCCGTGCGGTCGAGGCGATGGCGGCCGCGGGTGCGCGGGTGGAGCAGGTCGACGTGCGGCTGCCCGCCGACCAGCAGGAGCTCGCCGCGCTCTGGAACCGGCTCATGGGGGTGCTCTACGCCGACAGCCTCGAGGGGGTGAAGGCGTGGGGGTTCGACCTGGTGCGCGACCACCTCGACGAGCTCAGCCCGGCGTTCCGCGACATCGTGCTCGGCGCGCTCGACCGCAGCGCGATGCAGGCGCGCGCCGACGAGCGGTTGCGCAGCCTCGTGCTCGACGCCGTCGCCGACGTCCTGCAGGGTGTCGACGTGCTCGTCACCCCCACGCTCGCCGTGCTGCCCGTCGCGAACCGCGACGACGGCACCACCACCGGTCCCAGCGAGGTCGGCGGCGTGCCCGTCGACCCGTCCATCGGGTGGTGCCTGACGTACCCGTTCAACTTCACCGGTCACCCCGCCGCCTCGGTCCCCGCCGGTCTCGCCGACGGGCTGCCCGTCGGCCTGCAGGTGGTCGGGCAGCGGCACGACGACGCAGGCGTGCTCGCGGTCGGTGCGGCGCTCGAGGCGGTGCTGCCCTGGGCCACCACCTACCCCGGTGCCGGGGCGTGAGCGCCGACCGCCGGCCGGGAGACGGCCCGGTGACCATGGCCGACGTCGCCAGGCTGGCCGGCGTCTCACCGGCCACGGTGTCCCGGTACCTGAACGGCGGCAAGGTCGGCGAACGGATCGGCGAGGACGTGCGGCGCGCGGTCGACCAGCTCGGCTACCGGCCGAACCTCGTCGCCCGCGGTCTGCGCAAGCAGGTGGCCAGCGTGTGGGCGTGCGTCATCCCCGACATCGAGAACCCGTTCTTCACCTCGATGGTGCGCGGCGTCGAGGACGTCGCCCGGCCGCTGCGCTACTCCGTGGTGCTCGCCAACACCGACGAGGACCCCGCCACGGAGGCCGACTACCTGCAGATGGTGGTGGCGCAGCGGATGGCCGGGGTGATCATCTCGCCGACCCGGCAGAGCACCGACGTGTCGCACCTGCAGCAGGCCGGCATCCAGGTGGTGTGCGTCGACCGCGAGGTGTCGCAGCCCACGGACGCCGTGCTGGTCAACAGCGCTGCCGCCGCGCGGCAGGCCACCGAGCACCTGATCGCCGCCGGCTGCACCCGGATCGCGTGCGTCACCGGCCGGGCCGACACCACCGTCGGCGCCGAGCGGCTGCGCGGCTACCGCGAGGCGCTGCTGGCGGCCGGGCGCCGGCTCGACGGGCAGCTCGAGCACCACTGCGACTTCCACGCGGAGTCGGCGCACGCCGCGACGTCCTCGCTGCTGCGGCTGCCCGAGCCCCCCGACGGCATCTTCGTGGCGAACAACCAGATGACCCTCGGCGTGCTGCGGGCCCTGCAGGAGGCCGGGCAGCGCGTGCCGCAGGACGTCGCCGTCGCCGGCTTCGACGACCTGCCCTGGTGGGCGCTCTCGGCGCCCACCGTCACCGCGGTCGCCCAGCCGACCTACCAGATGGGTCGTGCGGCGGGCGAGATGCTCGCCGCCCGGCTCGCGGGCGACCGGCAGCCGCCGCGCG
This sequence comes from Angustibacter aerolatus, assembly GCF_054776675.1. Classification (NCBI taxonomy): domain Bacteria; kingdom Bacillati; phylum Actinomycetota; class Actinomycetes; order Kineosporiales; family Kineosporiaceae; genus Angustibacter; species Angustibacter aerolatus. Next base: position 10,809 of record NZ_BAAHBM010000011.1, on the reverse strand, counting down.
CCCGTTACCTCGACGCGGTGCTGGTGCGCCGCCAGAGCTCCCGGCTCGGCGGGGTGGTCGACGCGCCCGACCTCGCGCTGCCGCCGCTGCCCGTCACCGCGGGCTTCGCGCCGTCCACCACGCCGTCCACCACGTCCTCAGCCACGCCGTCCACCACAGGAGCCCCGCATGCCCGTTGAGACCCGAGACCTGACCGGCACCGTCGTCGCCGTCACCGGCGCCACCTCCGGCATCGGGCAGGCGACCGCCCGGCTGCTCGTCGAGCACGGGGCACGGGTGGCCGTGCAGGCGCGCCGGGCCGAGCAGCTGCAGCTGCTGGTCGACGAGCTCGGGGCCGACCGCGCCGTCGCGGTGCCGGGCGACGTGCAGGACCCCGCCAGCGCCGAGGCGCTCGTCGCCGGTGCCGTCGAGGCGTTCGGACGCCTCGACAGCGTCGTGGCGAACGTCGGCATCGGCGCCTACGGCGGCATCCTCGACGCCAGCGACGACGACGTGACGACCATGCTGCGCACCAACGTCGACAGCAGCGTCTGGGCCCTGCGCTCGGCCGTGCGCCGGTTCCGTTCCCAGGGCGACGGCGGCGACGTCGTCGTCATCAGCTCGGTCGCCGGGCTGCGCGGCGGCGGGAACGAGGCGGTCTACGCCGCGACGAAGTTCGCCCAGGTCGGCCTGGCCGGCTCGCTCGACCGCGAGGTGCGCGAGGAGGGCATCCGGGTCAGCACCATCTGCCCGGCCGGCGTCGAGACCGGCTTCGCGATCGGCGCGGGCCGCACCGAGGGCGACCCCGCCCTGGCCGACTTCCTGCGCGCCGACGACGTCGCGCACTGCGTGGTGACGGTGCTGGAGCAGCCGCGCCGGCTGCGCACGACGCTGTGGGCGCTGTGGAGCATGGCCGAGCCGAGCTGACCCGGGGCCGCGCCGGGCCACGCCGGGAGGCGCCGGGAGGCCGGGTCGTGCGCGGCCGGGTCGGCGCCGGAGTGGGCGGCTCCTAGGATGACGGGATGAGCAGCGGACGACCGGACGCCGAGCAGGTCGCCGCGCAGCGCGAGGCCGAGCTGCACCGGCGGCTGCGCGAGGTCGAGGCGGCGGTGCTCGCCCGGGCGCCCGAGAACCAGGTCGACCCGTCGCTGCGTGCCATCCGCGAGCTGATGGACCTCATGGGCGACCCGCAGCGGACCGTGCCGATGATCCACGTGACCGGCACCAACGGGAAGACGTCGACGGCCCGGATGATCGAGCGGCTGCTGCGCGAGCTGGGCATCCGCACCGGCCGGTTCACCAGCCCGCACCTCACCGACGTCCGCGAGCGCATCGCGATCGACGGCCAGCCGATCTCGGCCGAGGCGTTCGTCGCCGCGTGGGACGACGTCGCGCCGTTCCTGGAGATGGTCGATCGGCACAGCGCCGAGCTGGGCGAGCCGGTCATCAACTACTTCCAGGTGCTCACGGCCATGGCGTTCTCCGCCTTCGCCGAGGCCCCGGTCGACGCGATGGTCGTCGAGGTCGGGCTCGGCGGCACGTGGGACTCCACGAACGTCGCCGACGGGCAGGTCGCGGTGATCACGCCGATCGCCATCGACCACGAGCGGCTGCTCGGCTCGACGCGCGCGGCCATCGCGGGGGAGAAGGCCGGCATCATCAAGGCCGGTGCCGTGGCGGTGCTCGGGCTGCAGGAGCAGGACGCCGCCGAGGTGCTGCTGCACCGGGCCGGTGAGGTGGGCGCCGACGTCGCCGTCGAGGGCCAGCAGATCGGGGTGCTGGCGCGCGAGGTCGCGGTGGGGGGCCAGGTCGTCACCGTGCAGGGCCTCGGCGGGGTCTACCCCGACCTGTTCCTGCCGCTGCACGGCGAGCACCAGGCGCACAACCTGGCCTGCGCCCTCGCGGCCGTCGAGGCGTTCGTCGGCGGCGGTCGCGACCGGCTCGACCTCGACCTGGTGCGCGACGCCGTCGCCGGCATGGACTCGCCCGGCCGGCTGGAGGTCGTGCGGCGCAGCCCGACCGTCGTCGTCGACGCCGCGCACAACCCGGCCGGTGCGGAGGCGCTCGCCGGCAGCCTGGAGGAGGCGTTCGCCTTCAGCCGGCTCGTCGGCGTGGTGGCCGTGCTGCAGGAGAAGGACCCGCTCGGCATCCTCGAGGCCCTCGAGCCGGTGCTCGACGAGATCGTGGTCACCCGCACGTCGTCCAGCCGGTCCACGCCGCCGGACGAGCTCGCGGCGGTGGCCGAGGAGGTCTTCGGCGAGGACCGGGTGCACGTGGCCCGCGACCTGCCGACCGCCCTCGACGTCGCCGTGACCCTCGCCGAGCGCGACGGCGACCTCGGGGCCGGTGTGCTGGCGACCGGTTCGGTCACCATGGCCGCCGAGGTGCGCATCCTGCTGGGCGCGTCGTGAGCGACCCCTCCACCGACCCCGCCGCCGAGCCGGTGCAGACCGCGCGGCCCCCGCGCTCGCTGCGCCGCACCTTCGCGTCGATGGTGCTGGTGGGCGACGTGTTCGTCGCCGGCTTCGCGGCGCTCGCCGCCAAGGACCTCACGACCCTGCCGGGCAGCCAGATCGTGATCGGCTGGCTGGTGCTCACGGTGCTGGGCCTGCTCGCCGCGGGCATGCTGCGCTCGCGCGCCGGCTACGCCCTCGGCTGGGTCGAGCAGGTGCTGCTGCTGCTCACCGGCGTCTGGCTGCCCGTCATGTGGTTCATCGGGCTCGCGCTCGCCGTCACCTGGGTCGTGCTGCTGGTGAAGGGCGCCCGGGCGGACGTCGTCACCGCCCGCCGGCTCGTCGAGGAGCAGGAGTGGCAGCGCACGCACGGCGGCTGACCGCACCGTCCCGGTCGGGCTGAGGCGGCCCCGGCGGTCCCGGCGGGTCACGGCTCGTCGGCGACCTCCTCGGGCGGCGGGGTGCCCGGCAGGCCGAGGTCGCTCCAGGGCAGCAGCCCGGTCGACAGCAGCACCGCCACCGGGCGCCCGTCGGACGTCTCGCCGACCGCGCCCGGGAAGCCGCCGTCGCCGCCGGTCGACACCACGTAGGCGGCTGCGCTCCCGCGCGGGGTGGCCGGCGTGCTCCACCGCAGGCAGTCGGCGACGTCGAAGGCGTCGATGGCCGCGGCGTCCAGGGTGGCCGCCGCGTCGCCGTGGTTCCCCACCCGCGCCTGCGCCGCCACGCCGGCCAGCGCGAGCAGCCCGTCGCCGGTCCCGGCGCCGAGCTCGTCGACGTCGCGCCAGCGCGCCACCCGGCCCGGGGCGACGCGCACCTCCACGGCGGCGACCTCCAGCCAGTCGGGGTGCGCCGGGTCGTCCGGGCGCCACAGCAGCAGCGTCGCCGGGTGCAGCCCCTTCGGCACCCGCAGACCGTCGCCGGCCTCGCCGTAGGGCACGCCCTGCCCGTCGAGCCCGGCGATCCGGCCGTCGCGCACGTCGAGCGTGCCGAGGGCGACGGCGCGGGTGCGGCCGGCCGGCTGCTGCCACGTCGGGTGCGCCGGCACGGGACCGGGTCGCAGGTCGAGCGGGTCGCCGGCACGATCGAGGTCGCAGGGCGCGATGCGCACGCGGTCGAGCTCGAGCCCGCCCGCGGTGGCGGTGGGGCTCGGCCCGGCCGGCCGGGGCGGCGCCGGCGTGCGCGGTGCCGCGTCGTCGGCGGGCTGCGCGGACGCGGGCGCCCGTCCGGGCAGGGCGTCCCACGGTCGCTGCCAGGCCAGCACCGCGCCGACGACGACGAGCGCCAGGGCGACCGACGTCCGGGTGTCACGGTCCACACGTGCAGGTCGGCGGGGTGAGCGACCGGCTTGAGGGGTGCGTGGCGGCCGTCGCCGGGTCGGTAGGGTCGGGGCCGACGTCCGACTCCCGAAAGGCCACACCATGACCGAGCGCAGCCTCGTCCTCGTCAAGCCCGACGGCGTGCAGCGCCGCCTGACCGGCGAGATCCTGCGCCGCATCGAGGCCAAGGGGTACGCGCTCGTCGCCCTCGACGTGCGGTCGGTCGAGCGGGCCACCCTCGAGCAGCACTACGCCGAGCACGAGGGCAAGCCCTTCTACGAGCCCCTGCTGGAGTTCATGTCGTCCGGGCCGGTCGTCGCCGTCGTCATCGAGGGCGAGCGCTGCATCGAGGCCTTCCGGTCGCTCGCCGGCGCCACCGACCCGACCGTCGCCGCGCCGGGCACGATCCGCGGCGACCTCGGCCGCGACTGGGGCCTGAAGGTGCAGCAGAACCTCGTGCACGGGTCCGACTCGCCCGAGTCGAGCGCCCGCGAGATCGGCATCTGGTTCCCCGAGCTGGGCTGACCGCGAGGTCCGATCTGCACGACGTCTTCACGACCGAGCCCGTGCAGCGAGGGCCCTGGGCGGACGCCGGAGCCGCGTACGATGGGTGCCTGCCCTGCCCGACTCGTCCCGAGAGGTGCACCCCCGCTCCATGAGCAGCATGTCCTTCATCGGCCGTGACATGGCCGTCGACCTCGGCACCGCCAACACCCTCGTCTACGTGCGGGGGCGGGGCGTCGTGCTCGACGAGCCCAGCGTCGTGGCGATCGACGAGCACACCGGCAAGCTGGTGGCCGTGGGCCTCGACGCCAAGCGCATGATCGGGCGCACCCCGGGCTACATCAAGGCGATCCGCCCGCTGAAGGACGGCGTGATCAGCGACGCCGACACCACCGAGCGGATGCTGCGCTACTTCATCCACAAGGTGCACAAGCGCTCGCGCTTCGCCCGGCCGCGCATCGTCATCTGCGTGCCCAGCGGCATCACCGGCGTCGAGCGTCGGGCGGTCGAGGACGCCGCGAGCCACGCCGGCGCCCGGCGGGTCTACATCATCGAGGAGCCGATGGCCGCCGCGATCGGCGCCGGGCTGCCCATCGAGGAGCCCACCGGCAACATGGTGGTCGACATCGGCGGTGGCACCACCGAGGTGGCGGTGATCAGCCTCGGCGGCATCGTGACCGCGCAGTCGATCCGGGTCGGCGGCGACGAGCTCGACAGCTCGATCATCCAGTACGTCAAGAAGGAGTACTCCTTGATGCTGGGCGAGCGCTCGGCCGAGGAGATCAAGATGAGCATCGGCTCGGCGGCGCCGCTCGACGGCGACCCGAAGGCCGAGATCCGCGGTCGCGACCTGGTCTCGGGGCTGCCGAAGACGATCACCGTCGGCTCCGAGGAGATCCGCAAGGCGATCGAGGAGCCGGTGAACGCGATCGTCGACGCCGTGAAGTCGACGCTCGACAAGTGCCCGCCCGAGCTCAGCGGCGACATCATGGACCGCGGCATCGTGCTGACCGGCGGCGGCGCCCTGCTGAAGAACCTCGACGACCGGCTGCGCCACGAGACCGGCATGCCGATCCACGTCGCCGAGGACCCGCTCATGTCGGTGGCCCTCGGCTCCGGCCGGTGCGTCGAGGACTTCGACGCCCTGCAGCGCGTGCTCGTGCCCGAACGTCGTCCGTGACCGAGCGCGTCACCACCACGCGCCGACCGTGAGCCCCCCGCGCGGGTCGCTGCGACCCCCTGCCACTCCGCCCCGGGCGCCGCGCCCGTCGCGGCGCGGTGTCGACCGGTCGAGGCGGCCGGGCCGCTCGCGGGCGGTGCTCGCCCCGCTGGTCGTGCTCACGGTGCTGCTGCTGCTCGCCGACGCCGCCGCCGCGCTGGGCGGCGTCACCGACCGCCTGCGCGGGGCGGTGTCGGCGGTGCTCGGCCCCGCGGAGGGCCTCGCGTCCGCCGCGGGCGGCAACCTGGCCGACGCCGCGCGGGGCCTGACCGGCGGCACCTGCGAGCAGACCGAGGCCCTGCGTCGCGAGAACGACGCCCTGCGGCTGCAGGCGGCCAGCGGCGACGACGACCGGCGCCGGGCCGCCGAGCTCGACGGGCTGCTGCGGGTGGCCGGCCTCGGCGGGTACCGCGTCGTGCCGGCCCGCGTGGTCGCCGTCGCCCAGCGCCAGGACGACGCCCACCGGGTGACCGTCGACGCCGGTACCCGCGACGGCGTGCGCCCCGAGATGACCGTGCTCGACGGCGACGGCCTGGTCGGTCGCGTGCTGCGCGCCGGGCCGACCACCGCCGACGTGCTGCTGGTGACCGATCCCGACTTCTCGGTGGGGGTTCGGCTCGAGCGCACCGGCCGCATCGGCGTGGCCACCGGCGCGGGCGACGACCCCATGCACCTGAACCTGCTCGACGCGCAGACCGACGTGCAGCCCGGCGCCCGGCTGGTGACGCTCGGCAGCGAGGGCGACCGCCCGTTCGTGCCCGGCGTGCCGGTCGGCGAGGTGCGCTCGGTGCAGATCAGCCCGGGCACCCTCTCGCGCAGCGGCACCGTCGCGCCGTTCGTCGACCCCGGCACCCTCGACCTCGTCGGCGTCGTCGTGCAGGCGCCCCGCACCGACCCCCGCGACGCCGTGCTGCCCCCGAAGCCGACGAAGACCGCCACGAGCACGCCGGGCACGCCGTGACGCCGGCGCGGGTGGTGCTGGCCGCTGGGCTGATCGTGCTGGCCCAGGTGCTCGACGTCGCGGTGCTGGCCCGCTGGTCGCTGCCCGGTGCCTCGCCCGACCTCACGCTGCTCGTCGTCGTCGCGCTCGCCCTGCTCGGCGGCAGCCGCGTCGGGGCCTGCGCCGGGCTCTGCGCGGGGCTGCTCGCGGATCTCGTGCCCCCGGCCACCGGGCTGCTCGGGCTCACCGCGGTCGGGTACGGCCTGGCCGGCGCGGTGGCGGGGCGCTGGCACCGGCCGGTGGCCCGCTCGGCGCTGCTGCCGCTCGTCGCGGCCGCTGCGGCGTCGCTGGTGTCGACGTGCTGGCGGCTGCTGACCGCGCTGGTCGCGCTCGGCGCCGCACCGGGCTGGGCCGGGTCGCTCCTCGCCGGCGCGGCCTACGCCGTCGTCGGCGCGGCGCTCGTGGTGCCGCTCGTGGTGGTGCTCGACCGCGTGGTCGAGCCCGACGTGCCGGAGGTGGCGCGGTGGTAGGCCGGGTGACCCGGCGGCGCACCGACGGCCGCCTGCTGCTGGTGGGCGTGCTCGTGCTGAGCCTGCTGGTGACGCTGGTGGCCCGGCTGTTCACCGTGCAGGTGCTCGGCGCCGAGGGCTACGCCGCCGCGGCGTCGACGAACCGCGAGCGCGAGATCGTGACGCCGGCCGTGCGCGGCCTGGTGCTCGACGACCGCGGCCGGCCGCTGGTGGCCAACCGCTCGGCGCTCGTGGTGTCGGTCAGCCGCACCACGCTGCTCGACAGCGACGACGAGGGCCGGGCGCTGATCGGCCGGCTGGCCACCGTGCTCGGCGAGCCGTTCGACGACGTGTGGGGTCGCACGCAGCTGTGCGGCACGAAGGGTGCGCCGCGGGCGCCGGTCTGCTTCAACGGCGCGCCGTACCAGCCGGTGCCGGTGGCCGAGGACGTCGACCCGAAGGTCGCGCTGCAGATCATGGAGCGGCGCGAGGACTTCCCGGGGGTGACCGCCGAGCTGCAGGCGGTGCGCACGATCCCCGAGCCGCTCGGCGTGAACGCCGCCCACCTGCTGGGGTATCTCGGCCCGGTGACCGACGCCGAGCTGCGGGCCAGCTCGCAGGCCGCCCGCGACGGGCGCGCCGAGCTGCAGCGCACCGACCAGATCGGGCGCGCCGGGCTCGAGAAGCAGTACGACGACGCGCTGCGGGGTACCCCCGGCGTGCAGACCGTCGGCGTCGACATCCGCGGTCGCATCACCGGCACCCTCGAGCAGTCCGCGCCGGTGGCCGGCGACCACCTCGTCACGAGCATCGACGCCGAGGTGCAGCGGGCCGCCGAGCAGGCGCTCGCGAAGGGCATCGCCGCGGCGCGCGAGCGGCAGGACCCGGGCGGCCGCGGGCTGCTGAAGGCCGACTCGGGCGCGGTGGTGGTGCTCGACGTCCGCACCGGCCAGGTGGTGGCGATGGCCAGCTCGCCGACGTACGACCCGCGGGTCTGGCTCGGCGGCATCACCACGAAGCAGCTGGCCAGGCTGTCGGACGCCGACGCCGGCACGCCGCTGGTGTCGCGCGCCACGCAGGGCCAGTTCCCCGCGGCGTCCACGTTCAAGGTGATCTCGCTGCCGGCGGCCGTGCAGAGCGGCTACGACCTGCACGGCACGTACCAGTGCGGCAGCTCGTACGAGGTCGGCGACCGGGCGTTCCACAACTACGAGTCCGAGGCGTACGGCGCGATCGACCTGCACCGCGCGATCGTGGTCAGCTGCGACACGATCTTCTACAAGTTCGCCTACGAGACGTGGCTGCGGCTGGGCGGGCAGTCCGCGACGAGCGACAGCAAGGACCCGTTCGTGGCGATGGCCAAGGCGTTCGGGCTCGGTGCGAAGACCGGGGTCGACCTGCCCGACGACAGCAGCGGGCGCATCCCCGACCGGCAGTGGAAGCAGGACTACTGGAAGGCCACGAAGGCGCTGAGCTGCAAGCGCGCGAAGACCGGGTATCCCGAGGTCGAGCGCGACGACCCGGCGCGCGCCCGGTTCCTGTCGCAGCTGGCGAAGGAGAACTGCGCCAGCGGGTACGTGTTCCGGGCCGGTGACGAGGCGAACTTCTCCATCGGGCAGGGCGACGTCACGGTCACCCCGCTGCAGATGGCGCTGGTCTACGGCGCGATCGCGAACGGCGGCACGCTCTGGACGCCGCACGTCGCCAAGGCGGTCGTCGCACCCGACGGCCGGGTGGTGCGCCGCGTGCAGCCGGACGTGGCGCGCAAGGTCCCCGTGCGCCCGGAGGTGCTGCGGTTCCTGCGCAGCGCGCTGCGCGGCGTCGTGACGTCGGGCACCGCGGCGGGCGCGTTCCGCGGCTTCCCGGTGGCCGTGGCGGGCAAGACCGGCACCGGCGAGGTGTACGGCAAGCAGGCCACGTCCTGGTTCTCGTCGTACGCGCCGGCGAAGGACCCGCAGTACGCGGTGGTGGCCGTGGTGAGCCAGGGCGGCACGGGTGCCGGGACGTCGGCCGGCATCGTCCGCGACGTCTACTCCGCGATCTACGGGGTGCGGGGGTCGAAGAAGGTCGCCGAGAAGGCGGCGCTGCCCGGCGGGAGGCCGCCGGCGAAGCTGCCCACGGTGCGCGCCGACGGCACGATCGTCACGCCCGAGGGGCCGGTGGCGCCCACCGAGGGCCTGCCGGACGCCGGCACCCGGAGCGCCCGGTGAGCGTCGTCGGGGCGCTGCTCGACCGCGGCACGCGGGCCCGGCGGGCGCGCGAGCACGGCAGCGTGCTGGTGCGGCTCGACTGGCCGCTGCTGCTCGCCGCCCTGGCACTGTCGCTGGTCGGCGCGCTGCTCATCTGGTCGGCCACCCGCCGCACCCTGGGCGACGCGCTGGTCACCAAGCACCTGGTGAACCTGGTCATCGGCCTGGTGCTCGGCGCCGGCGTCTCGCTCGTCGACTACCGCGGGCTGCGGGCCTACGTGCCGGTGCTGTACCTCGCGGCGGTGGTGGGTCTGGTCGTCGTCATCACGCCGATCGGGTCGACCATCAACGGCTCGCACTCGTGGATCGTGCTGCCCGCCGGCTTCTCGGTGCAGCCGTCGGAGTTCGCGAAGGTCGCGCTCGTCGTCGCCATGGCGCTGCTGCTGTCGGAGCAGCGCGACGTCGACGACACCCCGCGGCACGCCGACGTCGCGCTCGCGCTGCTGGTCGCGGCGGTCCCGCTCGGGCTGGTGATGCTGCAGCCCGACCTCGGCTCGGCGCTGGTGCTGGTCGCCCTGCTGCTCGGCGTGGTCACCGTCTCGGGTGCGCCGGCGCGGTGGGTGGCCGGGCTGCTGGTGGTCGGCGCCCTGGGCGTCGGCCTGGCGCTCACCACCGGCGTGCTCGACGGCTACCAGAGGGACCGGCTGACCGCGTTCGCCGACCCGGCCGCCGACCCGCGCGGCATCGGCTACCAGACCCGCCAGGTGCGCATCGCGATCGGCGGCGGCGGCACCTGGGGGCAGGGGCTGTTCCACGGCGCGCAGACGCAGGGGGGCTTCGTGCCGTACCAGCAGACCGACTTCGTGTTCTCGGTCGCGGGGGAGGAGCTGGGCTTCGTGGGTGCCGGCGCGGTGGTCGCCCTGCAGGCGTTCGTGCTCTGGCGCGCGCTGCTGGTCGCCCGCCGGGCCGAGGAGCTGTTCGGGCGGCTGGTCGCGGTGGGCGTCGCGTGCTGGTTCACGTTCCAGGTGTTCGAGAACGTCGGCATGAACCTCGGCATCATGCCGGTCACCGGGCTGCCGCTGCCGTTCGTGTCGTACGGCGGGTCGTCGATGTTCGCCTCCTGGCTGGCGATCGGCCTGCTGCAGAACGTGCGCCTCGGCATGTCGGCTCGCGCGAGCTGACCGGTTCTAGCTGGCGTAGACCACGAGGTTGTCGCGGTAGTGCCCCTGGGCCCGGTCGAACGTGCCGCCGCAGGTGATCAGCCGGAGCACCGGCCCCGGCACCGGGCCGTAGACGTCGGCGGTCGGGAATCGTGACTTCGCGTACTGCTGCACCTCGTCGACGGTGAAGCGCACGACCCGTCCGCCGGCGAGCAGCACCTGCACCTCGTCACCGGGGCGCAGCTCGCGCAGCCGGAAGAACACGGCCGGTGCGGTGCTGGAGTCGACGTGCCCCGCGATGACCGCCGGGCCCCGCTGCCCGGGTGCCGGCCCGACGTCCAGCCATCCGGCGCGGTCGGGGTCGCGCGGCACCTCGATGCTGCCGTCGGCCGAGATGCCGAGGTGCTCGAGCGACGTCCGGACGCCGATGCGGGGGATCCGCAGCTCGACCGGCTGCGCGCCCGCCGGCACCGCCCCCGCCGTCGCGTCCGGTGCCGGCAGCGGCTCCGCCGCCACGCCCGGTGGCGCCGCGCCCGGTGC